>NZ_QUGH01000020.1:0-44196 GCF_003478985.1 Ruminococcus sp. AF20-12LB
TCGGTAGAGCATGCGGCTGTTAACCGCAGTGTCGTTGGTTCGAGTCCAACAGGGGGAGCATGGTGCCATAGCCAAGTGGTAAGGCAAAGGTCTGCAACACCACACACTAGGGAGCCGAATAAGATAAATGTTCCTCCTTAGCTCAGTCGGTAGAGCATGCGGCTGTTAACCGCAGTGTCGTTGGTTCGAGTCCAACAGGGGGAGCTACAAACCCAATAATTGTGCAAAATAACTAAATATGGCGCAGTAGCCAAGTGGTAAGGCAATGGTCTGCAACACCAGTATTCACCGGTTCAAATCCGGTCTGCGCCTCTTAAAAAGCCCAGAAAATCAAGGTTTTCGAGGCTTTTTTTTTTCAAAATCCTATAATTCTGTCTAAAAAAATAAGGTGGCAAAATTATAGGAAAGAAAAAGTTCACAATTTTTTCTACAAGTCCATTTTTCCATAATCCAATTCCATTTTTTAAAAAATTAATTCTAAAATACAAGTTTTCATGCTTTAATATTTATAGATATGTCCGCCAAAAACCGTTAAAAAGCTTATAAAATCAAGTAAAATCGTTTCGTAAGGTGGACGATAAGGTGGCAGAATTTTGGTTGTAACAGCCTGTGCCATCATACTGTAGACAACCATTACCTCTGTTAAGCGGAAGATTTATGCAATCATAGCATCAATTAAACTTACCTTACGTTCACTGTCTGTATGAACATAAGTACGCATGATCACCTCATAGTTATCGCCAATGATTTCAGCAGCTTCCTTTATTTCTCCCATATTGTGAGTCTGCCGGATCAGATTTGTTGCAAAAGTGTGCCGTAGTGCATGAAGATTATATTCTGGAATCTCAGCACGCTTACAAATTTTCTTTAGCGTATTGGCTAAATTTTGGATTGTAGGGCTGACACCATTTTGCGTAGATAATATCAAATCTGGAAAAACCCGATTTTTATCGTATAGCTCCATCATACATGATAGTGAAAATTCAGCTTCCTTGTTTAATGGAATAGTCCGCAAACTATTTGGGTATTTTGGAGGAGTCAAAATCATTTTAGTCCTTTTTTTTGAGCCGGCCTCTCGGTTTTTGACCCTGCTAAGCGTATGTGTGATTTTAATGCCACGCCGTCCTAAAAAGGGCACGATAGAAGATTGACCTAATGCAAGCAATTCACCGCCACGTAAACCTGTGTTTAAAAGGAATACAATGGCAGGACCATATCTATACAAATAGCGTTCATTTTTATTTGGACTGGGTTCCATTGCAATTTCTTTTATAATCTGCTCATGTTCTGGTGGGATGATTGAGATTTCCTTTGTTTCTACAGGAAGAACGGATTCTTCCGGCATTATCACCCGATTTAAAATATCAGAAAAGTTTTTTGGCAGTTCGCCGAGAGAAATTGCTGTTTTAATCATTGCAGACCAAAATAAGTAAATTTTCTTTAATGATGAATAACTCAGGATTTCCTTTTTAGCATTAATCGTTGCTGTAATATCATCAGCATTCAGATTAGAAAATGTTTTGCTAAAAGCATCCGTATCTTTTAAATGATTTTCGTATGTTTTTTCTAATCGATCCAGACTGGTTTGTTTGAATTTGCCAGCTTCAACCATGAGACTTTTGCGGAATAAGTATTTGTTCGCATAGTCCTGTACTTTGATGTTTGAAGTAATTGCGTCTTGTATTGCGACTTTTATCTTCCAGTCATCTAATAATGCTTTCGCTTCTCCTTTGGTAGGAGCATTAAACTCCTTGTCCGGTAGCCCTTTTTTTCTATATCGGGCAGTCCAACCTCCTCTCTTATTTGGAAATAGTGATCCATCCCCTTTGGATCTTCTTTTTTGTTGTGTACCTTTCGTTGTTCTCGCCATGAATAGTTCCCTTTCTTTAATGAGATATTCATGCCAAATCAGGTATAAGGTCTATTTTAATATAGCCAAGCCTGATTGACAATAACTTTCTAAAGGGCCTAAAAGAATATTTGCTTTCCTATGTTTTTCTTGAGAAACTCCTGAATAGAAGCTGGTGAAGTAAAATATTGCCGCCCAACTTTTGTAACGGGAAGAATTCCACTGTCAAGAAGTTCCCTGGTTTTTGTTTTTCCAATGCCGAGCATGGATGCTATCTCCTGAACGGAGTATGCTTTAAAGAGATTGTCTGTTTCACTCAATATAATCACCTCTATAAATTAGATTAATGAAAGAGTAGACATATCAGGAAACCGTTTCCTATGCCATGTTTCATGCACGTATGAGGTGTTACTATGTAATCATCAAGCTGCAGGCGTGCATTTATGCGACACTATCTGCAGCACCTATATACATTTCCTGATAAGGTATAAAATTATCAAGGTACAATAGCGTAAGACTTGGTTTTGTCTTAACAATTTCATTAAGTAATTAACTGAGATTTTTTCAGATTGAACAGATTATGTACTTTTTATAAAAAATTTTTCTATAAACTTGAAAAAAGAGAGGTGGGATACGTGATATTTCAATATTTTAATTGAAGTCATATATGCAAAGCAGAGTATTTAAGAACATACAATATATTGTGCATGAAGATTGACATATACTATATCATGTGCTACTATACTGCTATAGTTAATTTTATGCGCACCCATAGGGGGAGTTTTGGATTTGTATAAATCCTAAGACTCAAGGAGAGCAGTAAGGCTGCTTATTCCGCATAAGTTGTTTATGATTGTATAAAGTGTCACTATCTGTCCTTATGGGGCAATAGCGGCACTTTTGTTTTTTCGGTAATATTATCAGGGATATGAGAATGGATAGCGAAGGAATACTTCTCTTTTCATTCTTTTTTTATGCCCTAATGAAAGGCAGGATTGCCACAATCAGCTTTGGCTGTTTATGGATAAATAAATTTAAGAAAGGTGGTACACACATGAAAGAAACAAAGATTTATGCAGATGAGTTTTGCACTACATTTGCAAGTACAACGGAGATGCTGGAATTTCTGGCTGAGAGGGCAAAGCAGTCCAAGTGGATTCGTAAGCCTACCAGGATGCTAAAACTGGTTCCATTGGAAAAGGAGGCAGAAACCATTGAAGAAGCCTGTGAAAAAGAACTGGAAGGAATAGTAGAGGATACAGAAAAGAATACCCAATTGGTATTAAAAGTGAACAAGGATTTTTATCCGGTTCGTGACTGTGCTATCCATACAATTCTGAAAAGAGCCGGCATTAATGGAACAGGATTAAAGAAACTGGAGAAAGCTACTTATGCAAAGGTAGTAAACTACTGTCTTCAGGTAGCGAAAGGAGATGCCTTAATCAAGGTGGCAGATGGAAAAGTATCTGCAGTACATGGCGGTGATGATCATGATTACTGTGTACTGGATATGCAGACAATCTTCAATATGACAAGTGATTATCTGAAAGCACATTTTAAGGGAAGTACGTATCTGGAGGGATCTGGAAGTTTTGACCATTCCATTGTGTCTGCTATGTGGACTTTAGGAGGAAATCAGGAACTTTTGGATACTTATCACCAGGCTTTGGAGGATCATGGAATTGAGGATAAGAGCCTTGCTCCTGCACTGCGCCTGACTACTTCTGATGTAGCAGTAAGTGGTGTGAATCTGTATCCCATGATGCTCTCACAAACCAGTAATCGTGTCATTAACCTGGGTAGTCCTATCAAACTGTCACATGATAGAGGGGCAACCTTACAGGATTTCCGGAATAATCTGGACAAAATTTTTTCCCGTTATCAGGAAGCGGTTAAAGGAATTGTTGGTTTGATGGATATAGATATCCAAAACCCTGTAAACTGTCTGCATCTGATTATGAAGGAACTCAAAATCAATCAGAAAATCCGAAACGAAGTAGTAGAGCTTTTTGTGGGACAATATGGGGAAGAACCATGCACAGCTCATGATCTTTATTTTGCCATGCACGAAGCTGCTTTCTTTGCTGCTTGTGAAGGATTTTCTGCACCACGGATTTTAAAATTGGAAGAAGATATTGCAAAAACACTGGTCTTTGACTGGAAAGGGTTTGATGTATATGGAACGATTAAATTATAAGGAGGAAATGAGATGAATACAGCATTAAATTATCAGCCGGAAGTTCTTGTTGATACAGCAGATTTGAGCCGAGAAGATTGGTTGGATTATCGGCGTCTTGGTATTGGTGGAAGCGATGCAGCGGCAATCATGGGCTTATCCCCATTTTCGACAATCAGGGATTTGTATTTCGATAAAATTGGTGTTACGCCAGTAATCGAAGAAGAGGAAGAAAACTGGGTAGCGAAAGAAGTGGGACACCGCCTGGAAGATTTGGTTGCCATGATTTTTGCCAAGAAGACTGGACTTGAAGTTTTCCCTGTACGAAAAATGTTCCGGCATCCGCTATATCCGTTTATGTTAGCGGATGTGGATTACTTTATCCGTTTTCCAGATGGCAGCATTGGGATTTTGGAATGTAAAACCTGTAATTACAATGCAAAAGACAAATGGGCAGATGATGGGATTCCTGAAAACTATGTTTTGCAGGTTCGTCATTATCTTGCAGTCATGAATATGAATAAGGCATATATTGCCTGCCTTTATGGAAACAATGAAAATGAATTTGTTTACCGGTGTCTGGAACGAGATAGAATGGAGGAAGAAGAACTCATTGACCAGGAGAAATACTTCTGGGAGGAATATGTGGAGAAGAAAATAGAACCACCGTATTCCGGAAAGCCAGATCTCATTTTGGCTAGTATCCGGAAATATAATGGTTACGCAGACAAATCAATTCCTGAAATCAGCATATCTAGCTTGGAATCACGCAGTCTTGAAAAATATCTCAAATTATCTGAAGAAAAATCCCAATTGGAAAAGAGAAAAAAGAAGATTGAAGCGGAACAACGTGCATTGAGCGTACCGTTTGTCGAGCTTCTTGGACAAGGGTGTAAGGCAGTGATCGAGGATGGGAGTTTCCGTTACCGGATTACTTATAATCCTACGATACGCACCCAGATTGGAAAAGAAAATATGGAGAAACTGAAAAATCAGCATCCGGATATCTACGAAGAATACACAAGCACTACAGAAAGCAGGATTTTCCGGATTAAAAAGGAGGTTGCATAATGTTACAAGGAAAAAAGGCATATATTTGTTCTCCGCTGTCTGCCCCGAATCCAGAGGGAATGCAGCATAATATGGAACTGGCAAAATACTATCTCATGCAGATGAAAAGGCTGTATCATTGCCGTACTTTTGCTTCACATGCACATCTTCCGTTAATGTTGGATGACCGTATCCCAGAAGAGCGTGAGACTGCAATGCAGATTGGAGCTTTGATGCTGGATTTATGTGAAGTATTAATAATTTGTGGTTCCTGCATCAGTGAGGGAATGAGAAGAGAGATTCAGACAGCATTTGAAAAAGGAAAAGACGTTTATTGGTATGATTCCAAGATGAAATCAGGCGAATTGATGAAAGTAGAGAACTGGAGGAGCATAGACGATGAGGTGCAAATATATACGTAAGATTTTTCAAAATGAGGAAAACGGATATACGGTTGCGTTATTTTCCACGCTGGATCATGAGGTTCCTCTTTCTGCCAGAGATAAATTTTGGGCAGACAAAAAAATCATTGCGTTTACTGCAAAAGGATATGACCTGCCTCTTACGGATGAAATCGAAATAGAGATGGAAGGCGAGTGGGAGACAAATTCCCATGGAACACAATACAAGGTAGAAACTTTTTTGGAAGTTGTACCTAGAACAAGGGAAGGTATCTTAGGATACCTTTCTTGTGGTTCTTTAAAAGGAATTGGTCCCAAAACGGCAGAACGGATTGTCAATCGTTTTGGTCTGGATACCTTGGAGGTAATGGAAAAGTATCCACAGGAATTATTAAAGATTCAGGGGATATCTCAGAAAAAACTGGACCGTATTGTGGATTCTTTTGGAAAAAACAAAGTATTCCGGGAATTGATGACTTTTTTATCACCGTTTCATGTTACGCCTAAAAAAGCAAATATGATTTTTCAGAAGTTTCGGGATCAATCCGTAGAAATCATTCGGAAGCAGCCTTATATACTTTGCTCAGTCAAAGGGTTTGGTTTTCTCACTGTGGATGCCATTGCAAGGCAGTGCTGTGCTGCAACAAATGATCCTATGCGTATTTCCGGATGCGTCAGCTATGTGCTGCGGGAAGCCATGAAGCAGAACGGACATTTATATCTGGAGCAGGAAATTCTGGTAAAAGATGCATTGAAGGTTCTGAATAAAGAACTGAATCTTCAGCCGGTGACGGAAACAGAGATTTTAAAAGTGTTATATCGTCTGGTCATGCAGGACAGTATCGTGGTAGAAGAGAATAGGGTTTACATTACCCAACAGCATCAGGAAGAAGAGGATACAGCCTCTATGATTGCAAGAAAATTGCATGAGCGAATTCCAGTTCTTACGATTGAAAAGGAACTGGAGGAAGCACAGGAGGATTTAAACATAACATTATCCGAACAGCAGAAAGAAGCAGTACGTATGGTTTTTGCAAACCCGATCAGCATTATTACTGGAGGACCTGGAACCGGAAAAACAACGGTTTTGAAGATCATCTTGTATATCTATCAGAAAAAATGCGGGAATGAAGTAAAACTGATGGCACCGACTGGACGTGCCGCAAGGCGAATGGCAGAGAGTACCGGAAGTGGAGATGCAACTACGATGCACATGGCATTGGGGCTTTTTGGTGATGGTGATTATGAAGCACTTATAGATGAATTGTCCGCAGATTTTATTAATGTGGATGAGGTATCTATGGTAGATATGCACCTTGCCTATGAATTTTTTTACAAGGTAAAAGCAGGAGCCAGAGTGCTTTTGGTAGGAGATGTCCACCAGCTTCCTTCTGTAGGAGCAGGAGATGTGTTCCGGCAGCTTATCTTGTGCGGGAAAATACCGGTTACTGTTTTAAATCTGGTATATCGCCAGGGGAAGGACAGCAACATCCCCATAAATGCTCAACTTATCAATGAAGGAAAGACAAACCTGCAATGGGGGGATGATTTCCAGATGGTCGAATGTTCAGGAGCAGATGCGGCGGCACAAATTGTTAAAAATATCTATCTCAAGGAAATTCAGATGTATGGTATGGAGCAAGTACAGATACTCTCTCCATATAAAGTGAGAAGTGCAGCCGGTGTCTTGGAACTGAACCGCAGTCTGCAGGACGAGGTAAATCCCCCTGTATCCGGAAAAAGGGAGCTTCATCTTGGCGGTGAGATATTTCGGGAAGGTGACAGAATCCTTCAAAACAAGAATACAGAATTTGCCAGTAACGGAGATTTGGGTACATTGGTACAGATTGCTGAAGATGAGGACAATAACCCTCTGGTTCAAATCGTATTTACAGATGGCCGCAGGGTGAAGTATGAGGCAGAGCAGGTGGAAATGATTGAACATGCAAACGCCATAACCATACACAAAAGCCAAGGAAGCGAGTGCCAGGTGGTCATCATTCCGTGGTTAAAAGCTTTTTATCCCATGCTGAAGCGGAACATCTTTTATACGGGAATCACCAGGGCAAAACAGCGTGTTTATATTGTTGGGGAATGGAAAGCCGTTTGTCAGGCAATCCACACAGATGATACGGGAACCAGAAAGACGATGCTGGCAGTAAAAATACAACAGTATTGTGAACGGTATCAGAGACAGGAAAACAGACGGATCCCTGCAACAATTTGCAACCGGGCTGTGTAAAAAAATAGCAAAATAGTTCAATGTTGAGAATTGGCAGGTTATTACTTTATGAAGGGATGTCCTGCCGGTTCCAAAGAAAGGAGCAGGCAATGAGCGAATTATTATATAACAAGTCAAAAGCAGTAGAAGAACTGAATAAAGTGGAAGGATTTTATCCTCTGGAACTTGCCAGAGTTATTTCTAATGAAGGGCAGGAGGAACAACGGTATCTGGATGTGAAATATCGGAAGCTGTGGTTCCGTCTGGTAAATCCTACAGGCAAGATTATCAGCCGGATTGTTCACTTTACCGAAAATATGGCAGTCGTAGAAGCCAGAATTTATCTGGATAAGTGTGATCAGGAAGATAATTATATTGCAAATTCCTTTTCACAGAAGTTTCGTACAGCAGATATACAGTTTGGGGATAAATTTCTTGAAATGGCAGAAACAGCGGCAATTGGGCGAGCTTTGGCAGATGCGGGGTATGGCCTGCAATTTGCTGATGTAGGGGAAGGAAATGATCCAATGCAGGTAGATGCAGGAATTCCTGTAAATCAGGGAACACAGATGCAGACTGCGATGCCAGCACAAACCCCTGCACCAGGAATGCAGCAGACTCCCAATCAGTCAGCAGGAACCATGCCATCATTTCCGCCTCAAGCAACTCCGGGGCAGCAGATGATGGAACAGTTTTATCAAGAAGCACAAGCCAATGGAAATACGATTGGCGGGGTAACGGGTACAGGACAGATGACAAATCCGGTAATGAGTCCGGCAACTGGATCTGTACCAGTTATGCAGCAGATGCCTTCTAAGCCGCAATTTCTGAATCCCAATATGCCAGTGGAAGAACTGGTGAAAAGGATGAGTTATGAGCAGGCAATACAAGTAGCCGTAACAGGACAGGGAAAATTTAGTGGAAAGACCATGGGACAGGTTGCAATAGAAAGTCCTTCCAGCTTGCAATGGTTCGCAGAACAGTATCATGGACAGAACCATTTCATACCGGCGGCAGCCAAAGTAATTCTTGCAAAGGCATAGCAAATAGCCGGCTTAACATTCTTTCCACAGCCAATAAAGGCTGTGGAAGAAAGGAGGAACCATAGAGTGTATGATATGTCAGGCTTTAGCTACGATATCACAGATGTCGTGCATTTACTGCAGCTTAGAGTACGGCATAAAAATTCTTCGTCAATGGATGTGAATTGTCCATTTTGTGGAGAAACAAAAGGGAAAATGAATGTTAATCTTCAGAAAAATGTGTTCCGGTGTAATCGGTGTGATGCTTCCGGCGGAATGCTAGAATTATACGGAAGACTGCATGGTGTTTCCAGTGCAGAGGCAAACCGACAGATCCGGGAAGCTCTGGGAAAGGGGGAATACCGGACGGATTATCAGGTGGTTCATAAAGAAGAGCCTGTAGAAATTTTTAATGCCGAGTTAGCGGATGCAGATGTCATTGACCGAACATATCAAGAAATGTTGTCGTTATTGACCTTAAATGATAAACATCAGGAAGATCTTAAAAAAAGAGGGCTGACGAAAGAACAGATCGGGATACAGAGGTATCGTAGTGTACCGTTGTTTGGAATTAAAAATATGGTACAAAAACTGTTGGAATCCGGACAGACGGTAAAAGGTGTGCCGGGATTTTATGAAGATCAAGATGGGAAATGGACAATTAATTTTACTTCTAAAAATTCTGGGATTTTGATACCGATTCGATCCATGGAAGGAAAAATACAAGGATTTCAGATACGGTTGGATCAGGTAATGGAGGGACGGAAGTATATCTGGCTTTCCAGTGTGAAATTCCAAAATGGAGTATCATCAGGGAGTCCGGTACATGTCATAGGAAGTCTGGACGCAGAACAGATCTATTTAACAGAAGGTGCATTAAAAGGTACGATAGCCCACTATTTATCTGGAGATACGTTCATTTGCGTTGCTGGTGTCAATCAGTACAGAAATTTAAAGCCAGTTTTGGAAACGCTGAAAAGCAGGCATCTGCAGCACCTATATGAAGCTTATGATATGGATAAAAAAATGAAGGTATATTGTGATGGGGATTCTGAGAAATGTGATGCCTGTCAACGTAAACCAGCCACTTTTTATTGTCCGCATAAGATGCAGAAACGGCAGATTCTACAGAACGCTTGTAGAAAGGTGTATGAAATCTGTAGTGGATTGTCTATTTCCATGAGCCGTATGGTTTGGGACATGGATTCTTATGGTGAGTGGAATGGGCAGATCAAAGGAATTGATGATTATTACTATGTATTGAAAAATACGGGGTGAATATGGACCGGGCAAGTTGTCCGGTCTTATGGAAGAGGAGGATTCGATGAAACGAAAGAAAATTTACGGCATATTTATGCTTGTAGCCATTGCTGTTTTTTTATTTGCAGGAGGAAGGATACTGCAAATTTATTTGAATTATCAGGAAAGTCAAAAAGTCTATGAGCAGATGGAAGAGTTTACGCAAAAGACAGAGAACCACGACTTGTCACCAGAAGCGGTTCCAGGGGAAACAACAGGGGAGGTCGTAGAACAGGGATTCCTACAGGTGGATTTTAACAAGCTGGAAGAAATCAATCCAGATGTCATTGCATGGATTGAGATTCCTGGTTTGGAAATTAGTTATCCGGTAGTCCAGGGGAGGGATAATGACTATTATCTGCATCACCTGATTACGGGAGAAAATCATAAAAGTGGCAGTATTTTTATGGACTTTCACAACCAGGAGAATTTATCAGACAGAAATTCCATTATCTATGGGCATAATATGAAGGATGGGAGCATGTTTGGAACCCTGGATCAGTATCAGTCACAGTCACTTTATCGAAACTATCCCTGTTTTTATATGTATGTGCCAGGATATATTTATGAGTATCAGATTTTTTCCTGTTATGCAGCACCGACGGATCATCCAGCATATACTTATGATTTTCCTACTTCTGAGGACTATGAAGTTTTTCTGGAAACACTACAAAGAAGTGCTGAGTATAACACAGGGATGACAGTTACCGAGGAGGATCAGGTAGTGACCTTATCAACTTGTGTAAATACCCGAAAGGATTATCGCTATTTAGTACATGGAAAACTGAAACAGAAAATAAAAATGGAGGAATAACAGATGTTAGATTTTGAATATGCAAAGGCATTGGCAGAGGTTGTGCTGGATACAACTTGCAGCGAAAAAGAAAGAGAAGTACGGCTGGAGTGTTCAACCCAAATATTTGGCAGAGCAAATGCTTATTTAAAGAAAGGCTTCTTACCCGATGTGGTAGAGGCTTTTTTTGTGCGAAAAATGAAAGGTTTGCCACTGGTATCGACAAAGCAGGATATGCAGGATTTTTTGAAAGTCAGTACACCCCATTATTTTGGCGGGAAATTTACAGTTAGTAATATTCCGTATTATTCAGAGGAAGAAGAACTGCTACTTTGGTCAGAAACATCACTTCGTGGTCCATTGATTACAGCCGGATACGAACGCTATATGGAACTGTTTAAAAAGATTTTGCCTCAAAAGGCAGAACAGATTAATTTTTTATAAAGAGAAATAATTCGAATGAGGACTGGAAATATATGGTGGTTTAAAGATAAATGTTAAAAATTATTATATAGGAAGAAAGCATCTGTCTGTAGCAAAATGCTGCAGACAGGATATTTTTTTGAAAAAAAGTTGCTTTGTACGGAAGCTCTGCGTACAAGAGAAGTATAAAGAAAAAAAGGAGAGATGATTTTATGATAAAAAAAGTTCGGATTGCGGTAGACCATGGCAATAGAAATATGAAAACCTGTTCCCAGGTATTTACGACAGGGCTTACCATTCAGGATAAAAAGCCTGCCAGAGGGGAAAAGTTCCTGTTCTATGAGGGAAAGTATTATGTGCTGAGTGAAAATAGGATTCCTTATCAAAGAGATAAAACGCAGGATGATCGATTTTTTATCCTTACTCTATTTGCAATCGTAAAAGAGCTGGAGGAAAACCCTCAAATTCAGCCGGAGGATGTCATTCAGGTGGATCTTCCGATTGGGCTGCCACCCAAGCATTATGCAGAACTTTGTGAACGGTATGAAGCATATTTTAAAAGACAAGGGAAAATCCATGATATCAATTACTGTGGTAGGACATATCATATCACCATTGGAGAGGTAATGGCATTTCCACAGGACTATGCGGCTATGATGACTATGATTGAAAAGCTGCAGCAGATTCCCAAAGTAGTAGGAATTGATATAGGAGGATTTACTACAGACTATCTGCTGATGCGGAAAGGTAATCCGGATATGGAAGCCTGTGATTCTATGGAAAAAGGTGTGATTACCATGTATAACAAGATTATTTCCGGGATTAACAGTGAATATGATATTTTGTTAGAGGAAAGTGATATTGACAGTATCCTTCAGGGAAACACAGAGTTTTATGAAGAGGCTGTAGTCCGTATGACAGAAGGTATGGTGCAGGATTTTGTAAAGGATCTGCTGAACAGTATTCGAGAAAGAGGCATAGATACCAAAGCAGCATATACGGTATTTATTGGAGGCGGGGCAAAGCTATTGAGCCATTTTCTGGAACAATCGGACCGTCTGGGGAAATATACCTTTATTGAGGATATTTCTGCCAATGCCAAAGGATATGACAGACTGTTTCAGATTATGTAGAGGAGTGTGATAAATGTGGAGAAAAAGAATCCCTATAAATTCACACTTGGATTTGATAAAACAAAGCCTTCACATGTGAGGGCAACAGAAATCCTAAACTCTGTAAAGGATAAGGCAGATTTAATCGCTTCAGCATTGGTATCTTACATAGATGATGTCCGACAAGAGGAAGGGGCTGTTTTAAGCAATGAAGCTCTTCAGGTTCTAATGCAGGAGATGGTAAAGCAAGAAGTAGCAAAAGCAATGCACCTGCATTCCATAAAGCCAGAGGAGCCGAATCGTAATTCAAATAGTGTAATGGCTGTGCAGCAGGAATCACTTGAAACCATTACTCCGGAAGTAGCAAAAAGTGTAAGAGATGCTATGAGCATATTCCGTAATCGATCATAAACAAAAAAGAAGCACTCGATGAGATGCTTCTTTTTTTGTTTATTTTTTATCGTCCACAGGAAACGCACAGATTGAACAAAGGTTTTTCACAGATTCTATCCATATACTCATAGGTTAGATATTGTTAGAAAAAGTTAATCGGAATGCTCTTTTTCTTTTAATGCAGAAAGAAGTTCACGCAATGTACGAAGGGCAATCTGGCGATCATCTTCGGAACAGGTTTGCAGCTCTTTCATGATTTGATATGTGGTAGTATCTGCTTCATCTTCCTGAACAACGGAATCAATAGAAATTCTCAAATACTGGGTAAGAGGAATCAAAGTAGCAAGTTCTGGATTTCCATTGCAGGTTTCAATATCAGAGATTGTTCGTGTGGAAACTCCTGCCCGTTCTGCCAGACTGGACTGTGACAGGCCAAGCCGTTCTCTTTCGCTTCTTACCGTGTAGCCTAATTTTTTCTTGACGGTATCCATCCGCATCCGCATCACCTCACTTATTGTTTTATTTTAACGTAGATTGATAGTAAGAGAAACGCATTATAGCACATGATAAAACGCAATATAGTGTGAGTAAGCGGTGCTTTAGAACCTGTAAAAGGAGGAAAGCACCCATGCTGCAAGCAAGGAAAAGGCATTCGTGTAGCGATTCATCAAAAAAATTCTTCTATTATGGGGAAACGAAGAGAGCCATTTATATGCAGGATATGCGTTAAGTGTTAGATATTCCGTGCAGTATCCTGCATGGTTTAGAAGAAATGTCGGATTAGTTGAATACTGGTTCGGCTTTTTCTTTTATCATGGAAGGAAACTATCTTTTTATCCTGGCTGCAGATCGCCGCCTTTAGAAATTTGGAAACTAATTCATTTTCAAATTTCGGAGGTAAAGGATGAAAGAAGAGAAAAAATACAGTGGTTCTAAAACAAGAAACTATTTTACGGCATATTTGTTGGCATCTATCCAGGGGAGAAGGCTCCGGTATCTGGAAAAGCAGCAGAAAATATTATTTGCGGAGGAGAATCTGGAGGATAAAGAAATCACAGATATAGACATTTCTTTGGAGGAACGGTTAGAACTTGAGAAAAAGGAACAGTTACTTCTGGATGAATCCAAGGGGATTTATCCAGAGTGGAATGAGATGACGGACATAAACCTTATGGAAGCCATGTTTTCTTTGCAGGAGGAAGAACGAAAGCTTATCTATCAGCATGTCTTTGAGGAACGTACATTTAAAGAAATGAGCATCTTGAATCAGATGCCTGAAGAACGGTGTAAAGGTGCATATTATTGGGCTATCCGGAAAATACGCAAGAGAATGGGAGGAAAGAGATCATGAATTTTAAAGAATTGTTATACCGGGCAAGGCAAGGGGATGAAGATGCTATTCTGGAAATATTTGAAATGTATCGGCCACTTTTAATTAAAAATGCTTTGGTAGAAGGGATCTTTGATGAAGATTTGTATCAGGAATTGACAGCAGAATTGCTGAAGTGCATACGGTATTTTAGAGATGTAGAATAGTTTTATAGGGAGAAGCGTAGCGTTATAATCGTTACGCTTCTTTAGCATATTCTACCATTTTTAGTAAATGGATTACATAATTATAGTTACCAATTAGGCAATAAAAAACGCAATCGAAACAAGAATACTAGACGGAATAAACAAGAATCCCCTAATATAATAAAAAATAAGGAGGGCATTTCGATGGAGATGAAGCAAAAAGAATGCGGAATAGTTTGCAAAGAAAATGGTACGGAACAAATAGGAAAAATAACAGAGGAAGAATGGAGATTATTAAAACAATATAGAAATTTGTGTGAAGAAAATAAATTAACCATCAATATTTTGATTCAGCGATTATTAGCACACGAGAAAGGCAGGGAATAAGTTGATTAAAGTAGCATTATGTGATGATATTATTGACTATAATAAAAAAATGGAGAGTTATATCGAAAAATATGGAAATGAAAATCATGTAGAAGTCAAAATTACTTCGTATGGAAGTGGCAGTCAGTTATTATTGAATTATCAGAAACGAAAATTTGATGTTATATTTTTGGATGTGTCTATGCCTGAAATGGATGGATTTGAAACAGCAGAGGAGATTCGGAAGAGTGATCCTGATGTTTCAATCGTTTTTTGTACTTCTTATTATACAATCACTAATGCAGGGAAAGGCTTTGAAGTTGCGGCAGAAGATTTTTTATCAAAACCTTTACTGTATAGAAAAGTTGAGAATATCTTAAACAAAATATATAAAAAGAAATTATTGAATGCAGAGGAAAAGTTATTTTTGAAATGCCACGATGGATTGATTACGCTACAGCTTTCCGATATAATCTATATACAAACAGAAAACAAGCTATTGATTTTACATACAATTCATGGAGATGTGCAAAGTAGTCAAAGAATGAATGAACTAGAGAAGCGGTTAAGCACAAAGCAATTTTATCGCTGTCATAATAGTTATATGGTCAATTTTGACTATGTTGAAGGGGTTAAGCAAGATAGTGTGTTAATCAAAGATAAAGCTCAGAAGTTAAAGACTATTCCAGTAAGTAAATATAAGAAGGAAGAGTTCATGAGAGCGTTAGCTAGATATGTGGGAAAATGGGAAAACTGAAAATCTATGTCAAAAATATGTTGATTTATACAAAGAATATTGTTGTATGGAAAAAAAGGGATTATAGTTTTCATATACTAAACAGAAAGGAGAAAAAACATGGTGAATAATGAAGCAACAGAAGAGTTCTTGAAAGAACTGGATTTAACAGAAGAAGAAATAGAAAGTTATACCGGATGTTCTGAAAGGACACAACGATGTTTAACTGATTGCCCATGGCCATTTCCAGGGGCATACATTAATGAAGCTAAATAAGACAAAGAACCGTATAGCCTATCCTGATATGATAGCCTGTGCGGTTTCTTTTTTGGAGGAAAAGGATGTACACAATCACTTTAGAAGTAAACCAAATATGCAATTTACGCTGTACATATTGTTATCTTGGAAGGAAGACAAACCAAAAGATGTCAGAACAGATAGCATACAAAGGGTTGAAAATTGCTTTTTTAAACGTAGAAAGGCATAGAGATCGAAGATTATGGGTGGATTTTGTGGGTGGAGAGGCACTCTTGAGTTTTCCATTTTTAAAGCAGTTGGTGGAATATATAGAGGGACAGGCTTTAAAAAGGAACATTTTAGTGACATATTCTATTACTACAAATGGAACTATTCTAAACGATGAGATTTTAGCATGGCTGATTAGATATAAAATTCATTTAAAGGTAAGTATTGATGGGGCTGAGGAAACCCATAATAGAAATCGGAAGTGGGTTGATGGGGGTGGAAGTTATGCGAATATTATTGACAACTGTATGTATTTCAAAGAATATGAGAATCAGACAAAGCAGTATATCCAAGCAGCACATGTTGTTACACAGAATAATTATGGGGAAACTTTTCACTCCGTTTGTCATTTAGTTGAAAATCTAAATTTTAAAATAGTGGACTCTTCCATTGATGTTGTGCATAGATGGACAACTGATCAATTGGATGTTTTGGCAGATGAATGGGAAAAAGTATTATGTTATTATATAAAAAGACAAAAAGTAGGGAAAGCATTTCTTTGGGGACTGGTTTTAGATTTGAAGAAATACGGAGAGAATAACGGGAAATCAGGATTTTGCGGTGTGGGACTCATTCAAATATATGTGAAGGTGGATGGAAGAATCTTTGGTTGTGCAGCAAATTTAGAATCTAGTGGGTGCATTGGCGATGTTGAAAATGGATTGTCTATGGATCGCATCAAAAGGTTGAGGAAATTAGAGGAAGAAGGTACAATGTGTTCAAAATGTAATCTCTATAGGGAGTGTCAAAGCAAAAACTGTATTATGAATAGTTTGGCATATAGTGGATCAATAGGTGGACATAATCCTGATATGTGCTATTTTGAACAGAAAAAGAAAAGTCTTTGGGAGGCGTATGCTAAAGAGTTGTAATTTTAAAAAATAAAACTTGAAATATTGGTAAAAATACGTTGTTTTTATTATAAATACTAACATCTAAAGTGATATGCGGTGAGTGTTTTATTCTATTGGTGTGGTGGTGGAAATGAATATAATCAGGAGAAAGAGAAAGGAACTGGGGATTTCTCAGAAGGAGTTAAGTGAAAAACTAGGTACAAGTCAACAGACAATCAGCAGAATCGAAAAGGCAGATATTGAAAATATTCCCTGTAGTTTACTGGTGAAACTGGCAAGCATATTTAACACTCCCATAGATATTTTAGTACATGGAGATAATAGTGATTTGTGTAAGAGTCAAATTGAAGAATTATGGGATGTTTTTCAGAAGTTAGACGAGATAAACAAAGCTACTTTATTATTGATGGGAAGAAGACTAAATGAAGCACAGATGGAAAATATGCTGAAGAAGCAGATAGGTGATATAAGTGATAAAAATAGCGATATGTGATGATGAAAAATATTTTGTAGATACAGTTGAAAAAATGCTGAAAATTTATGCGGAGAAGAACGGTAAGGATTTTGTAATAAAAAAATATACAAAGCCATTGCAGTTAATGGAATCTTTAAAAGAAGAATTCCAAATTTTCTTTTTGGATATAGAGATGCCTGCGATGGATGGTATGGAACTGGTAGATATCATCCGCAGACATGATGAAAAATCAATTATCCTTTTTGTGTCATCCCACAATGAATTTTTGGGGGTAGGATATAAATATGATGTGCAGAATTTTATCACAAAACCGATTACACAGGTACAGATCAATTGTGAAATGAACAGAGCGTTAAGAAAACTGGATTCATACGAACAAAAATACATAGCAGTAAAAAATGAGAAAGGATACTTTAAATTATTTCTTTCGGATATAGAATACATTGAAACGGTAAAACGAAAAGTGTTATTTCATTTAAGAAACGGGAATCAGGAAGATGGATATTTTAAAATGAGAGATTTGGAAGAACGTTTGGAAAAATACTATTTTGTACGCTGTCATAATGGTATCATTGTAAATGTTGACTGTATTGAATCATTACATGATCTTACCGTCACGCTTTATTCCGGAGATAAGATTTATATTACACGATCCAGAAAACAAAACCTAATGAAAAAAATGGCAGAACGGGGAGGAAGTGTGTAGTGTGTATGGACAGAGTATTATAAAGAATATTTTTTCAATAATTAATATTTTGTTGATTACATATTTGTTAATTGATAGAAAAAACAGTCAAAGTTACAGAAAGAAAAATTGGTATTCCTATGTTTTGTGTATTGGAAGTATATTTTTGGTGCGAGTAATGGAAAATGGAGTATCCATACATATTGCTTATAATTATATTACCATAGTGATAATTGCTATGTTTATAGGACATTTTTTATTTCAGCGTAATATGAAGTATTGTATTTTGATAGGTTGCATTTACTTATCCATTTCGTTATTAGGGCAATTATTAAGCTGCATTTTTCTGTATCCATATAGTGGAGATAGGATATTAGCTGAATTGCCAGGAATCTACCAAGTGGGTATGATGGTAATTGCGGAAGGTGTTATTATTGCCGGAAGTTTGGCATTAAAAAGAATTATAGAAAGAATTCCACCGTTCCTATCAAGCATTAATGTGATTACAATTCTTATCCCGCTATTTCTTAACATTATAGTTATGGCGGTATGTACCGATAACCTATATAACGATAAAGAGGTAATTATCGGTAATGTATGGTCGGTTATTACGATATTAATATTACCTATCGTTATGCTTTTAGGAACTGTCTGTAATATAGTAATTTTGGAGAACTACTTAAATGTAAAAAAAATCGAGAATGAAAAGAAACTTCAAATAAGCGAGATGAGTCTACAGTATGATTATTATATGAGGCAATCGAAAGATATGGAAAATATCCGTAGACTTTCTCATGATATAAAAAACCATTTGGAAGGCTTGAAAGAAAATGTAGAGCCAGATCAAAAAATAGAGTACATTAATGGTATTGAGCGTAAGCTAAATAAGTATCAAAGCTACTATAAATCAGGGAATACATTTATTGATAATCTACTTCATACGAAACGATTAGAGGCCATCGAAAAGGGAATTGAATTTAAGGCGTTTGTCGATTTTACAGAGTTTAAGCAGGTAAGGAACGAGGATTTATGCGTCATAATTTCTAATACAATAGATAATGCATTAAGAGAATGCCGGTTAATGAAAGAAGAAAATCCTACGGTAGAGTGTTTGGTACAACTAAAGGCTAAAAAAGTAAAAGGTTTCTTGTCAATTTTATGCGAAAATAGCCTAAGAGAATCACAAGTATGTTATTTGCGATACAATACAACAATGGAAACATCAAAAGAAGATAAGAAAAATCACGGTTTTGGTGTTAAAAATATTAAAAGTGTCGTGAAGGATTATGGGGGAGAAGTATCATTTAATGTTTTAGATGATATGTTTTCTGTTTCTGTGATTATTCCGATAGAAATATAGTGGAAAAGATGGTGCTTATGGAAAATAAGTGCCATTTTTTTAGTCCAGATAAGGCATAAAAAATACAAACTAAACAAATTTTATGTTTTTTCTTGAAGTAGGATATAAAATAAAGAAAAAAAGAAGAGGAGGCATGAGTATGCGAAAAAAAATGAAACTATTTATTGCCATGGTATCAGTGGGGGTCTTATTGGGAACTATACCAGTTATGGCAGCGGAACAGCCGGAACTTCCAACGAAAGTGCAGGATATTGCAAATGGTTCTGATGACCTCTATGGAGAAGGGGTTCCGATTGAGCATGGCGCAAATCCAGATGAAAGATTTTCGTCCGGTGGAGTAGATCACACACATCAGTATATAGTCGCAAATGCACTTAAAATTCTGAGTAATGATCAGGGCAATAGTGCATTTAATGGCGAATTGAATTCATCTATTCTTATGGAAGCAACTGACTGGCCGGATAAACTCGGAAATGAAACGGATGCAGGAACTTTTGCTGGACACTTTTATGATCCTGATTCTGGAAAAAACTGGTTGGGGCAAACATCCCCGACAGCTAGGACAAGAGCAGAGTCATATTTTCAGGCAGCAGTAAATGCGTATCGTGCAGGGGACGTACAATTGGCTATGTCAAATTTAGGAAAAGGCACACATTATGTGTCAGACTTAAATGAACCACACCATGCATCGAACCTAACAGCAGTAAACAGCAATCATTCTGCTTTTGAAAAATATGTAGATAAAAACCGTAAATCTTACACAATAGCAGGGAATTCGTTTAATTCTTCCGTATATACAACTGCATTAAATACATCAACGGGAGACTTGATGTATTCAGCAGCAAAGCATGCGAAAGGGCTTGCGGCGAATGCTCAAAATGAAAGTACCTATGATAGTGCAGGCAGGCGATCTGTTCAGCATGCCATACAGACGGTAACCCAATATATGTATAAATTTGGTAAAGAGGTAGGAATCTATTAATAAGATTTTTCAGGTCTTGGTATTAAGAATATCAAGACCTGTTTTTATGCCATTTAGACACTAAAATACGCAAAATAATCAAAATATATGGCGAAATAGGAGAATTTGATTAAAATTGTTTTTAGTATATTTAAGAAAGGAGTAGACAGATATGTATAATTTCACATTATATATGACAACAGATTGTAATTTTAAATGCCAGTATTGTTATGAAGACTACCATAACCATTATCAGTTGAATGAAAAAACACTTGTGGACTCTTTGGAGTTTATGATGAATTATGGGGATAGAGGGAAAGTCTTGATTGATTTTTTGGGCGGTGAGCCTTTGCTGAAGAAAGAGTTAATTTACCAGGCAGTAGCCTATATCAAAGATAATTATCCGGAAAGGGAAGTAAAGTATTATATTACTACCAATTGTTCCCTGATGGATGATCGGTTCATTGCATTTATGAAAGAAAATCGTTTTACAGTACGCCTTAGTTTTGATGGGAATAAGGAAACCCATGATTTGAACAGAGTTGCGAAAGATGAAGTTTCTTGCTATGACAAAATTTTTGAGAATATCATGAAGGTAAAGGATAGTGGATTGAATTTTTCTGTAAGAATGACGGTCACAGAAAATACCATTCCGTATATGTTCGAAAACATCTGTTACCTGCATGAGCATGGCTTGGATAACATCTGTATGATTATGGATGTATATTTAAAAATATCTGATGAACTGAAGGCAGAATTTGAAAAACAGGTGGGACAAATTTTGCAATACTATTTGGCTGAGGCAGCAGCGGGCAGAGTTTTTACTATAGATCAATTTGATGGAAAAATGTTTAATATGTTGTGTAACTTTGGAAACTGCTTTGGCATGTGCGATGCTGGAATTGGAAATTTCAAGATCTTTCCGAACGGTCAGATATACCCATGCGGATTTCTTACAAGTAATGAAAAATATTGTATAGGCAATATCAAGGAAGGTGTTGATATAAGAAAGGCAAAATTAATAGCAATGTCGAACTTTGATAAAACCGATCCGAAGTGCAAGGGATGCACAATCCGAGATTTTTGTCATGGTATGAAATGCGGATATATGAATTTTATCAATACAGGGAAGATTAATGTACCATCGGATGCAGAGTGTATTTTTGAACATATCTTTTATAAGGCAATGGTGCAGATTCTTGAATATTATTTACAGCAGCCGATTGAAATAGTTAGAGAAAAATTAGGAGTGTATATAGACTATATCCAGGAGGAAGATTTAAAATTCAGTGAGTTCGGAGAGAAGATTGCCAAGAGGTTAGGTGATGAAAGGTAAACAAAGCCGCCCATACCTTGGATTTTTAAAAGAGTATGCTTTTAGGAAAAAGCTACTACCTTCCTATATTTTAACGATAGCGATAATTGTGTTAACAGCGGGGGTTTCTTTGGTGCGTCCGGAGCTGCAGGGAAAAGTGATAGATGATTTGGGGAATCCGCATAGTACCAGTTTATCTGCGTTTATGTTCCTTCTAGCTGTGTTCTTGGGAATGTTGCTACTGAACTACCTTATGAATTATGTACAGCGTTATGTTGTGGCTGTCATATCGGAAGAGATAGCTGCAGATATGCGACAAAAGGTAGAAGATAAATTATCAACAGTAAGCGTGAATTTTTTTGAGAAGATAAAGCTAAGTGACATTTTGCTGAAAGTAGATAAAGATGTTTCAGCAGTGAAACAATGTGGAATTACAAGTATTATCACATTGGTTTCCAATATGGTTATCCTGGTGGTTGTTCCTCCATATATGTTTTCTATCCATAAGGGAATTGCCGTATCCAATATTATCTTACTTGTCAGCGTTCCTTTTATTAGTAGAATCCTGGGGAAATTGATACAGGAAACCAGTGGTCAAGTTCTGGAAGGATATAACAGTATTACCAGTGTTCTGACAAACACCTATGATAATTGGTTTATTATAAGACTCTTTCAATGTGGGCAATATGTACATGATCTGTATTTTGAGAAAAATCAGAAATATAAAAAAGAGACGAACAGTCAGAATTTGTTGTACATATTGAATACATCTACGATACTTGTAATTCAGTTTATGGGAACAGTCATAATTTGGATAGTCGGTGCACAAGAAGTATTTAAAGGAAATATGACCATAGGTACCATTATGGCCTTGATGAATTACCAGACAATTATTATGAATCCTATTATTGGAATCGCACAGTTTGCTAACGAGTATCATACAGCCGTAGTTTCCTTAAAGGATATCAATGGTTTGCTTCAGTATCCGGATCAGAAACAAGGAGATGGAGAGAAAGTAACAACAGTTAACAACATTTCCTTAGAAGAGATGAGCTTTTCTTATACAGAGTCGAATAAGAAGGTATTTGACCGGCTCAATTTGAAGTTCGAAAAAGGCACTCTTTACGGAGTTCATGGAAAAAGTGGACAAGGCAAAAGCACTCTGTTCAAAATTATAACAGGTGTGTATCAACCGACAGAAGGAAAAGTAGTTGTGAATAACACAGATTTGCAGGAATTAGATATTAACAGCTATTGGAAAAATACAGGATATGTTATGCAGCGTACACAGTTCTTCAATGATACGGTAAGACGGAATATGGGATTACTACATATTGTTTCGGAGGAAGAAATGGATACAGTGGCAAAGTGCTTGGATTTGTATGATGAAATCCATACTTTAGAAATGGTATGGGATACCGAGATAAAGTTAGAACCATGCAATTTCTCAGAGGGACAAATGCGACGTTTGGATATTATGAGGAATATTTTGAAAAATTCACAAATTCTGATTTTTGATGAAGCCACTGCAAATATCGATGAAAAACGAAGAGGACGTTTTTATCAATTATTACATGAGCTATCAGGGGATAAAATTATTATTTTTTCTACGCACAATCTGGAAGAATTGCGAGAAGCAGATATTATTGTGGATTTGGAGAAGTTACATATAAGGTAGGTGAGTAAAAAGTGAGGATAGGTGTGTTGGATTCCAATGGATCCTTTGATAATCCTTTTTTTCAGGATAAGAAAATTGTAAAAATAGACTGCAAATGGAAAGACCAGGAATACACTAAAGATGCCTTTGGATTTACCCATGCGGAATATGTCTGTTCTTTTATTTTAAAGGAAAACCCAGAAGCTGAAATTATTTTGGTACCTATTGTAAGGAAGAACAAAAAGAGTACGGTTCTGGATATGATAGAAGGTATTGAATTACTGATAGAGGAACAGGTAGACATAATTAATATGAGTATAGGAGATGAGTACAAATATCACAAAGAAATAGAGGAAGTATGTAGAGCAGCTACAGAAAAGGGGATTTTGATTGTGGCAGCATACTCTAATCAGCAAGTAGAAGCAACCTATCCGGCTTCCTTCCCTTTTGTAATGGGAGTAAGATGCCTGGATATAGAGAATCCTTTACAGGTTCTCCAATATGATGGTACAGGAACGGATGTGATTTTTTCCTCTAAATTTTTTTCTCTTTATCATGTGGGCATCCCTAAATTTTATCAGGGCAATAGCTTTGGGTGTGCTGTAATAACAGGGTATCTAAGCAATTATGAGGATGAATATGAACAGGCAATTTTACAGTTTGTTCATAGCACTTTAAATGGATATTATCCATATCATACATTGAAGCAAAAACAGTGCTATTTTCTAACGAACCGTATAGAAGAACCTTTAGAGCAGCGTTTCATACGGGAAGTTACGAGAACAGAGAGATGCGATACTTTTGAAAGTGGAATGGAAAAATTGAGAAATATAAAAACAGCAGAGCAGTATCCGGTGCTATTTATTGATCACAACAATTATCAGGAAATATGTGAGTATAAAGATAGAATCAGGATATATGCCATGGAACATCCGAAGACAGAAATTGTTTTGCGATATCCCTTATTTAATATGGTGGAAAGATTGGATTTCCAGAAGAAAACAAATAGAAATCTGGACCAATTTACAGTTTAGGAGGCGAGAAAATGTATACACTGTCATTAGAGATAATAAATAAGTGCAATTTGAATTGTACTTACTGCTATCTGGGCGAAAAGAAAAATACATACATGAGTTTAGAAACGGCTCAAAAGGCAATCGATATTGCGGTCCATGAAGCAAATAAGCAGTATGATCGGACCCTTATGGTTTATTTTATTGGAGGGGAACCTCTTATGGCATTTAATCTGATGAAAGATGCGGTAGGTTATACGAAGAAAAAATGCCAGGAAACAAACTTAATATGCAAGTTCAGTACTACGATAAATGGAACGTTGGTTACAGATGAGATAATTGACTTTTTTGTGGAAAATACATTTGAGGTGAAAGTGAGTTTAGATGGTCCTGAGTATGTCCAGAATTTGAATAGGAGAGATTATGCAGGAAATGGAAGTTTTGAAAAAATTATGAAGAACCTTCCATTATTGAGAAAATATGAACAGGCTACAGGAAATCAGATTTCTATAGCCAGTGTCGTAACAAGTAATAACTATCAATATTATGCAGAGAGTTTCCAATTCTTGCTTGACTTAGGTATAAGAAAACTAGAATCAGGAATTGACCATTATTGCATGTGGAATGAAAATGACTTGCATGGTTTGAAAGAACAATTGGAACAGGTATTTTATTTATATAAGAATTATATTATTCAAACTAGACAAATGCTTTTTTGGAATTTATGGGAACAGCATGTAAAATCGTACTTATTTCCGTGTATGTTTTATGCTTGTAAAGCAGGGTTGGCAACTTGTTATGTAACGACCGATGGGGGGATTTATACTTGTAGCGAGTTACCAGAATTTAAAATTGGTACAGTAAAGGCAGGATTAGATGTACCAAGAATTAGAGAAATTGTTTATTTGAATGATAAGGTCGATTCGATGTGTGAAGGATGTGAATACATAAATCATTGTAAAACAAGAGGATGCCAGACTTCTAATTATGAAGTTAATAAGGATGTATATAGACCAATAGAGGTCAACTGCAAAGTGACAAAATGGATGTATAATTTGATAAAAGAAAACTTATCCGAAAAGCAACTAAATAATATGAAAGAAGAATATGAAAGGAGATATATTCGCCATGGAAAATAAAATGAATGATTTTATTAAGATTACAGAAGGAGAAAAAGTGGCTTTAATTGATCCGATAGGAAAAGTCTGCCTGGGGGTAAGTAAAAGATTTGCAGATAATTTGGATAAACCAGAGTTCCAGGAAAAGCTATATCCTGTATGGAAGCAGCAAACTGAATTTATAAAAAAAATAGAAAATAATCATGAGAAAATCAATACTGTATATTTGATGGTAACTAGAAAATGTAATATGAATTGTGAATTTTGTGCAATCAGTGCAAACGACAAATTGCATCCAGAAAATGAATTTAAGCTGGAGGATATACAGAATAAGGTGATTCCATTCTTTCAGGAAAACAAACCACATAAAATGATTATTACAGGTGGAGAACCATTGATTAAAGTTCAGATTGTGGAAATTGCAAAAGCATTAAGAAATGGATTGTCTTGTCCAATCACGTTGCAGAGTAATGGTCTTGCCCTTACTCTGGAATTAACAGAACAGTTGAAAGGGTATATAGATGAAATAGATTTTAGTACAATGCACATGTTCGGAACACCTGAAAAGGAGAAACAGTTAGTTGAACACATAGAGATGTGCCAGCAGGCAGGGATTAAGGTAGTGCTTAGTTTCATTTACGAAAAAACGAATGAAGCTGATATGTATAAATTGATTGACATTGCTGCGAAATATGATACAGATGTTCTTTTCAATATTGTTTCCCCGGTAGGACGGGCAAAGGATAATTCTGAAATACTGACAGATACGGAACGTATCGATATGAATCTGAAAATATTAAATTATATGCTTGGGAAGGGGTATGAGAACAAAAAGATTGCTAGAGGTTTCCACCAGAGAATTCAGGTAAGAGATTCTTGTGGAGGATATGGAAAAGTTATGGCAATTTACCCTGAAGGGGATATTTATATGTGCCAGTGTATGGAAAAATGCCAATTCAAAATGGGAAATATTATCAAAGATACTCCTCAGAAGATTTTGGTCAGGTTGGAAGAAATGATGAATACAGAAGAGATAAAGAAGACATTTTGTGTAACTTATAAGGAAATCTGTAGAGAATGCGACTATAGATATATATGTGGTGGTAGGTGTTTAGCTTCTGATGAACCATATGATTATCGTTGTATTTTTATAAAATCAATGTTGAAATATGTATTATTCTATTACAACGCCAAAGAAGATAAAAGAAAACAATTGGAACATTATAAACAATATTTAGAACAAGTAAAAGAGATTATAAATCAAGAAAAAAAAGAGTAAAATCCACATAGGTAAAAAAAGTGCAAAATAAACATAAAATATGGAAAACAATTATTAAAAATAATATTCTGAAAGAAAATATAACAATGTGTGGGAGGTGAACATTATGGAAGAAAGATATGAACTAAAGGAAGAGGAAGTTAATGTTTACACTGCTGAATGTGGTAAGATACAAGAATTTTGCCTACAGGATTGTATAGACGGAAGTGCTTGGTTAAGTATTGAATCTTGATTATTATATGGGAAATTAGTGAAACTAAAGCCTTCTGATTGAAAAATTAGAAGGCTTTAATTAAAAGACAAATTATGAAAATACATATTATTTGAAGGAAAGGATATAAATGGAATGAAGATTTTAGAGACAATTAAATTAAAAAAATATTACGGTCAAGAACCAAATGTTACCCGTGCATTGGATGGGGTCGATTTTTCAGTAGAAGAGGGAGAGTTTGTAGCGGTGGTAGGAACTTCTGGATCTGGTAAGTCCACCCTGCTTCACATGATGGGGGGGCTGGACACTCCAACCAGCGGAACCGTGATTGTTCGGGACAAAGAGCTGTCGAAAATGAACGATGAACAGCTTACCATCTTCCGCCGCCGCAATATCGGCTTTATCTTCCAGAACTATAACCTCGTTCCCATCCTGAATGTGTATGAGAATATTGTCCTGCCAGTGGAACTGGACGGGGACACGGTGGATCAGAAGTTTTTGGACGAAATCGTTCATCTGCTGGGGCTGGAAGATAAACTGAAAAATATGCCGAACAATCTTTCCGGCGGACAGCAACAGCGTGTGGCGATTGCACGTGCTCTGATTAGCAAACCGGCTATTGTGCTGGCCGATGAGCCGACTGGCAACCTTGACAGCAAGACCAGTGCTGAGGTGCTAGAGTTAATCAAGCGTACAAGTTCGGAGTTCCACCAGACCGTAGTCATGATTACCCACAACAACGACATTGCCCGCCTTGCAGATCGGATTATCCACATTGAGGACGGCAGGATTGTGCAATAAGGAGGTGACAGGTTATGACAGGGCCTTTTAAGAATGATAGCAGCACCATAGTAAAGCGCATATCAAATCGAAGTATATCGGCGAATCGAAAAAGAAATATCTTTATTGTTTTGACGATTGCACTTGCAAGCGCATTGCTATCTGCTATTGTTCTCTATGGTTTTGGGGTTATGCAGGAAACGCAGAACCGCAACCAAAAAACAGCACAGATTATGTATCATGCGATTTCTGAACAACAGGGACAGGAACTATACAAGCAAGAAGAAATTGCGTGGGTTGGGGAATTTTTTAACGCATTTTCTGAACAGGTAAACCATTCAACCGTGAATTTTACTTATGCAAATGCGGATATGCTAACATCCCAAAGTATGCCCTATTCGGGAGATTTACCAGCTTCGGAGGATGAAATTGTAGTACAGGAATCCTTTTTGGATAGTTTGGGCTATTCAAATGAATTGGGACAGACAATTCAAATCCCCTTTTCTGACGGCACTACCCATGATTTCAAATTGACGGGAATCTTAGATGTGAAAACTGGCGATATTGGGCGCTATACAGCTATTATATCGAAAGAATTAATAAGACAACAGTATGGCGACGAGGGCATGATTGATTATTACATTGGGCTGAATGGTGCTCAAAATATGAGCGAGGAAGAAGCCGCCAACTATGCAAACACTCTGGCACAGCAATTAAAAATTTCCGATGATAATGTGATTGTCCGTTCTACTTATTTCAACTTAAAGGACGAAAATAGTGGAAGTGATATGCTGTTCTATTTCTTGATTGGTTTTATAACTTTCATTGGTTCCGGCATTGTGATCTATTCGATTTTTTATATTTCAGTAGCAAGCAGTATCCGTAACTATGGACAGCTTCGCACAATCGGAACAACAAAACGACAGATTAAAAAGATGGTTTACCGCGAGGGAAAATTACTTGCTGCCATTGCTATCCCGATTGGTCTGGTTATTGGAAATGTGATTGGGTACTTTCTGGTTCCTGCCGGTTGGTACTGGCTGACTACTTTATGTGTGACGGTGGGGGTTGGTCTTTTTGCATTTATTATTGTGATGATTGCTATTCATACTCCTGTAAAAAAAGCTGCGGCAGTATCTCCGCTGGAAGCATTGCGATATTCCAATTATCAGGGGAAAATGAAAGAAAGTTCCGTGCTGCACCGTAAAATAACGCCTGCTTCACTTGCTAAAATGAATCTGTCCAGACAAAAGGCAAAGTCTACTTTAACAATATTTTCTCTCTCACTCGGCGGAGTATTGGTTGTATTGATTTCGACAATGTTAGCTTCCTATGATGGCGTTGCAGAAGCACGAGGCAGGGCTTTCCCTGTCGGTGAATTTAACATCCAGCTCAACGCAAATCAATCGTGGGACACCGCCGATATTTCTTTGTCTGGATTACAGCAAAAGAATTTTCTAAATGCCGATTTTGTAAATGCAGTAGAATCTATTGACGGCGTTACGGGAATCAAACGCTGGTATTACACGGACGCAGAATATCGTGTAAATGGTAATTCTGGAAATTGGATTCAGGGCTTTTGTCGGGATGAGCAGCAGAATTTGGAGAAAGAACGAATTGCAGGCACGATTGATTATGATGAACTGGTGGCAGGCAATGGAATTGTCTTGCTTCAAGAGCGTGCCGATCTCTATGATATTGAGGCTGCATTGGGTGATACCGTCGAAGTGAACTATAAAACCGAATCTGGCCAAATTCGTACAAAAACCTATACAGTCATGGGCATTGTGAAAGAATATTCGTATTCCGGCTTTTCAAAATGCTTTACGCTTCCAGAGCAGCTTATGAATGAAGCGACCGGGATAGATTGTACAGGTACTATTTCCGTAATTACGGACACGGAAAAATTCGATATGGTTGAAGCTGCATTAAATCAACTGATAGACAGAAATAGCGATTTGGTTATGGAAACCATAAAAGAAAGTATCACTTATTATAGTGGACTTCAACAACTTTCTTTTGGGGTGTTGTTGATAGTGGCTGTTATTGTTGTGTGCTTTTCTTTAATCAACCTTGTCAATACGACAATCACCAATTTCCTGTCCCGGAGACAGGAAATTGGAATGTTACAAGCGATTGGTTTGAGTAAAAAGCAACTTATCAAAATGCTGTGTTATGAGGGGGTGATTTATTCAGTTTTTGCTACGCTTGTAACATTGGTTTTGGGAATTGGACTGGGTTTTCTGTCCGTACAGGTAGTTGTGAAAACGATGAATCCATACTTTTATTATTCATTTCCGTGGCTAATCGTATTGATATATTTGGCTATTCTATTGGTGGTGCAGTTTATCTTGATTTCTTACACAATTGGAAATTTGAAAAAGCAATCTCTTGTTGAGCAAATCAGGACGATGGAATGAGATAGGATCGGCGGGGCGGCGTGTGCTACCCCGCTTTTTTTCGCCATTTCTCAAAGAAATTTTTGAAATGTCTGAGCGTTGTGATAATTCAGTCTGTTTTTCTGTTGAAATTAAAGCCACCTCGGATATTTATTGGAATTTTAATATTCAGGATACATAATCTAAAAAACATTAATTGAACAGGTGGTAGTAGAAGAATAAGGGATATTGAAAGGCAATGTCCAATTAGTAAATAAAAAGTGCGATTTATACAAGAAATATGGAAATAAATATATAAGTGCGATACGATAGACAAACAAAGGATAGCAAAGAAATTTGCGTTCAATGTAGTTATTAATTATGTTTTGCCTAGAGAGGAGGCTTATTTATGACAGAAAACAATGTAAATAACTTGTCTGAAGAAGAAGTTAATGTTTACGGTGACATAGACTATGGATGCGGAAAAGTACAGTTAAAATGTGTTACTGATTGTCCGTTTTCAACGCCGTGGATGACTGAAGATCATTAAAAATTTTTACAGTCGCAGAGTTTGGAGTAAAATTAAATTTGTTAGGGAGGTATAACCATGGAAGAACGTAAAACAAAAGAACTTACAACTGAAGAAGTAAATGTATATATCAAGGATTGTGGTGATATTAAGGTTCATTGTATGAATGATTGTCCAATTAATTCACCATGGATTTCAGAAGAGTATTAATGTTGTAGGTGAGAATAGAAATCACCTTAAATACTACGGCAAGATAAAATATGGCATAACATAGTTAATAGTGAAGATAAGGAGACTATTCCGTGCATAGTCAATAGTCTCCTTAATTTTAGAAGAAAAGATGAAAAATAAGAAAGTGGTATCCAACTAGGAAAAATAATAAAATAAGCAAGATATGTGACGAAAATGATTAGGAACAAGTATTATATGTATAAAAGTACGAGAGGTGTTATGAATGGAAGAAAAAAGAACGAATCCAGCAGAACTGACTGTGGAGGAAATTAATGTGTATACTGTAGACTGTGGAAATACGAGATATAGATGCATGCATGACTGCATTATGACAATGGATTGTTTGCTTACTTGTGTACAGTAATGTCGAAATGTTAACAGGGGCTGTGAAATAACAGTCTCTACGGAAAAAGAGGACCTTTCGTTCAAAATGAACGAAAGGTCCTCTTTTATGTTAAAATTAACTTGCGATGAAAATTTCAACTATAAATTATAATAATCCAAAACAAGGATATTTACCACTGTTTCTTTCAGATTGTTTGGATATGCTGGATCCTGTTTTAACATTTGACAGATTGATGGGAGGAATCGATTTAAATAAGTATCTGACAGATATTCCGGAGTACACAACTGGACGGCTCAGATATAATCCGGTCAACATGTTAAAAACAGTACTTTTCGGATTTATGATCAGCAGCTACTGCTCCCTGAGAGAACTGGAAGATAACTGCAAAGTCAATATCAGATTCATGTATCTCATGGATCACCAGACTCCATCATACCGAACCTTTGGATATTTCATCAACGAAGTCCTTCAGGATAAGATTGAAAACATTTTTAACGATATCAATCAAGCGATCTTCAACGAGGAGCATGTGGATTTGCAACATATCTACATCGATGGTTCCAAGTTTGAAGCAAACGCCAACAAATATACCTGGGTTTGGAAGAAGGCTACCGAAAAGTTCCGTTACAAGCTTTATGAAAAAATCACTGGGGAGATTGAGGAAATCAACAAAGAAATCGCATGGAGTGGAGTACAGATTTCAACGAATTCTGAGTATGTACCAGATTATCTGAATGAAATCATTGATCAGCTAAAGCTTTTATGGGATCTAGATATCAGTACCTTTGTTTACGGAAGCGGAAAGAGAAAATCCAAAGAGCAGCGTCATTATGAACATTTGACTGGTTTCTGTCAGAAACTTCAGGAATATATAGAAAGAATTGACATTTGCGGTCCTGATCGTAACAGCTATTCTAAAACAGATAAATCAGCTACCTTTATGCGCATCAAAACGGATTACATGGGCAATGATCAGCTTCTGCCGGCATACAATGTACAGATTGGTGTAGCAGATGAATATATCGCAGTTGTTGACGTGAACCATTATCGTTCCGATATGGACTGTTTCATTCCTTTGATGAAGCACTTCAAACAAACGTATGGCTTCTATCCCAAGTATCCTGTGGCAGATGCTGGCTACGGATCATATAACAACTATATTTTTTGCGAACAGAACGGAATGGAAAAGTATATGAAGTTTCCAATGTTTAAAAAGGAAACCAAGGAACGAAAGTATCATGAAGATCCCTTTCGTGCAGTTAATTTTAGAATTGATGAACAAGGTGTCATGAGATGTCCTAACGATAAAGCATTTCATCTTTTATACAGAAGAAGTGTGAGGGGAAATCAATACGGACGCAAGGAAGAACTGTATGAATGTGAAGATTGCAGTGGATGTCCATATGCAGAGAAATGTAAGAAAACAGCTAAAAATCGAACTGTTCGGATCAATCAGGAACTCACTGCAATGCATCAGGAAGTAATCGAAAACTTAGAAAGTATTCATGGTGCGCTGTTACGAATGAACCGTTCGATACAAGCAGAAGGCACTTTCGGAATCATGAAAAATGACCGTTGGTACAAGAGAATTGTCCGAAGAGGTATTAATTCGGTTAAACTAGAAGTTTTACTTGTGGCAATAGGACATAATCTATACAAATATCAGAACAAAAAGATGAGAAATAGAACTGCCGCATAGATTCAAAAAGAGAATCTCTATGGGGTAGGGGGAGTGTGCCTTTTCAGCGTAGGATTCTAGCAATTTATACACAACAAAAGCAAAAAGAGGGATGCGAAAAAACTCAATCGAGTTTTTTCACATCCCCAATTTATTTTAAGATGGAAAAGTCCACATATATCCAATTCCATATATTGTCTTAATATAATGATGATTTTCGGTATCAATTCTATGCCGTATACGGCAGATCATACTATTCAGAGAAGTTTCTTCTACGTAATTTCCATTTCGATCCCATAGAGAATATAAAAGATATTGTCTGGTTAAAACGGTGTTTGGATTTAAAGAAAGCAGTTTGAGTAGTTTAAATTCCAATGGAGTAAAAGAAGTAGCAGTACCTTCAATCACTGCGGTCAAGGAGTCAAAATTTAAAGTTATGTGGCTGTCTTCATACTTTGTGGCTAGATGATAGTTGGTAAATAAGATATCCAATTTTTTCAGCAAAAGTGCTGGTGATGAAAGAGAAATATATAAATGGTCATCAGCACCGGATTCATACAAATCCAAAATAATTTGTTCTGGAATATTGGTAGGGCATAAAAACAGAACAATGATGTTTGGATAGCATTGTTTTGCAGTTTTACTTATGGTAAGACTGTAGTTATGTAAAAGTGTGAAATCCAAGAGCAAAGCATTATAAGAGTTAAATGGTATGCTGCCGATTTGTTTTGGTACGGTGGAAATAAAATCGGTATCATAATTTTGCTTTAAGATATTCTCCAGATTTTTCCCCAAGACGGACGGGTTGCCAATCAATAATAGTTTTTTCATAAGCATTTCTCCTCCCCTATAAGCACTAGTATATTTAAAAGAAAAGAAATTGTAATATTGTTTGTATAGATTGACTTTTTTTCGGTATAGATGTAAGGAAATGATGATAGTAATACTACGATATACCGCGATACATAGTAGTAATACTCTTAAAAGAAGTAAAACACAGGTGTATTTAAGTGTAAAATGAGTGTATCGGGAGGTGTACGCTTGTGAATCGAATATCTGAATTAAGAAAAAAATTAGGCCTGACTCAGACGAGATTAGGGGAAGAAATAGGAGTCAGTCAGCAGACAATTAGTAAGTATGAAAATGTAGACGAGAATATTTCTGGTGATATGTTGCTTGCATTATCCAAATTCTTTAAGGTCCCAGTTGATTATATATTGAGAAAAAATGAAGAGGAACAGCAGAGAGAGCAGGATAATAAAAGAGAAATTATGGAATTGTATAGGGATATGGATCAGTACAATAGAGATACTTGGATTATTATAGGAAAGCGTTTATTGGGCGGTCAGTTACACAAATACAATGAAGATAGTATCGTAGAAAAAAGGCTAAAGGAATAATTTAATAAGATTTCTGCAATAATTCGGATGTAAACTTAAAGTATAATGATAAATGATATGAGGAGATAGAGGATGGGAGAATTATTATACTTTAAGAATTGTGAGGAAAGAAAAAAAGCAGAGGAATTATTAAAGAAATGTTGGCCGGAAGTGTCTTTTGTAGTTATGCGATTAGATATGCAAAATATATTAGAAGAAGAAAGAATTCATTTCGGAAAATGGGATATTGAATTTGACAAGAAAAGGATGATTTATGATGGTGCAGAAATTGTAATTACTGATATGCAATGGGAGATTTTACAACTGTTGATGAGCGATTCAGAGTTGAGTTTTTCAATTAGAGAAATTGCATACGCCATGAATATTGAAGTGCATGAAGCTCAAAAATATGTAGAAGAATTGTTAAAAACGATACAAGAACAAACGGGTTCTGCAATTGTGCAAAAGAAAGAAGAAAGATACTCATTTGTGGAAATAACAGATTAAGTGATGGAGAAAAGGCAGTGGATGACACTGCTTTTTTTATGGGGAGAATGATGTATGCTAAAAATATATAAGATTAAAATAGGCAAAGAAAAAATCAAAATATACATTAGATATACCGTACTTGCTTAAAGTGGTTTATGATGAAATTGGTATGGTGCCTTAGATACAAATAAAATAGAGGTAACTTCTCATTGCTATTATTTTTTAATGGAGATAAGAAATGAAAAAGATATTGTTAATAGAGGACGATAGTAATTACATTTGGCATATAAAAAACTTTCTACAGCGAAAAGGATATCATGTATTAGTTGCATTTACAGTATCACAAGGAAAAGAGCTTATAGAAAAGGAACAAATACTCATTATAGGCTCGGATTTGAAATTGTCAGATGGGAGTGGAATGGAGCTGCTAGAATACTTGAGGGAGAAAACATACAAAATTCCATTCCTTTTCTTTACATGCTATGACAAAAAATATTATGAGAAAGAAGCATTGGAAAAGGGAGCTAAGATATGTATGAATAAATTACAATTCGATTTAGTGAAGGAAACATTATTGGAATATGCTTATAAAGAATCCAATGGAGAGGGAGCTACTTTTCATAAGATACTTCTTGTAAAAAAGAATTCGGAAATCACGTCTATTATACAAACAGAGCTTCTTAAAAAAGGGATATATATGATTATGGTAGAAACTATATGGGAAGCAGAGGATAAACTATTAGAATATCAAGATATTGAATTGATTCTGTGTGATTTGTTTTTACAAGATGGAATTGCTATGGATTTTTTTCATTCTATGAAAAAGCTTGCTGGAATATATCAAAACACGAAGGAGCCAATATTCAGAGAGTTGCCGTTTTTTATATTCACTGATAATAAAGATTTATCTTTAGAATATCAATATCGCCATGAAGGTGTAAGCGATTATATAACCAGTCCTGTTAATATTCCAGAATTAATCAGACGGATATGTTATTTCGTAGAAGAATAGAAAAGTTATTTGATTTGAAGGCAAAACCAACCGGACAGAAAAAAGTACAATGTAGACAAAAAATATAGTAATCATAGTAAAGATATTTTATGTTATTGACAAATATGAAATATTGATACAAAGGAGAATTTACTATGGAGAAAAGATTATTTACCTCAGAATCAGTAACAGAAGGGCATCCGGACAAAATGTGTGATGCCATATCAGACGCCATATTGGATGCTCTTATGGAGAAGGATCCGATGAGCAGAGTGGCCTGTGAGACTGCAATTACAACGGGTATGGTATTAGTGATGGGAGAAATCACGACCAATGCGTATATAGATATGCAGCAGGTGGTAAGAGAAACAATCAAAGAAATTGGTTATGACAATGGAGATTATGGATTTGATGCACATACCTGTGCTGTTTTAACGGCAATTGATGAGCAGTCAGCAGATATTGCTTTGGGCGTGAATAAGGCATTGGAAGCAAAAGAACACAAAATGTCAGAAGAAGAGCTTGATGCAATTGGTGCTGGGGATCAGGGTATGATGTTTGGTTACGCATGTGACGAAACGAATGAATTTATGCCATATCCAATTTCACTGGCACACAAATTGACTCGGCAGCTTACTCAGGTCCGTAAAGATGGTTTGTTGAATTATTTAAGACCGGACGGTAAGAGTCAGGTTACTGTAGAATATGATGAAGCAGGTATTCCGCACCGGCTGGATGCAGTGGTTCTGTCAACACAGCATGATCCAGATGTGACACAGGAGCAGATCCACGCTGATATAAAAAAATATGTATTGGAACCGATTATTCCAACAGAACTGGTAGATGAGAATACAAAATTTTTCATCAATCCAACAGGGCGTTTTGTCATAGGCGGTCCTCACGGCGATAGTGGTGTAACAGGACGCAAGATTATTGTAGATACCTATGGTGGTATGGCACGGCATGGCGGCGGAGCTTTTTCTGGAAAAGACTGTACGAAAGTAGATCGTTCTGCATCTTATGCTGCTCGTTATGTTGCGAAGAATATTGTGGCTGCAGGTCTGGCAAATAAATGTGAAATTCAGTTGTCTTACGCAATTGGGGTGGCTCATCCGACCTCTATTATGGTAGACACCTTTGGAAGTGGGAAAATTTCAGATGAGAGTCTGGTAGAGATGATAAGAAGAGAATTCGATCTGCGACCAGCAGGAATCATTCAGATGTTGGATCTCCGCCGTCCGATCTATAAACAGACGGCAGCCTATGGACATTTTGGAAGAAACGATCTCAACCTTCCATGGGAAAGATTAGATAAGGTAGAAGAACTGAAAAAATATTTGAAATAATTTATTAGGAGGAAACGTATGGGAAGATACAAAAAGCGAATCTCAAGAATTGTGACGATTGCGATGCTGTTTACATTTCTGGTAGGAAATTCTAATATGGTATATGCTATGGGAGCAACACAAGTTGGATATGCGAGTAAATATATCACAGTGAAAGGGAATAATATGCATCTTGCTTTGTATGGAAAATTGGATGCAAGTGGAGAAACATTTGCAGATGAAGGAAAAACCACATTGGTGATGATGCCGGCTCTGGGAGTTCCATCACCGCATATCTACTTCAAACCTCTGGCACAATCTTTAGATGAGAGTTTTAACATAGTGATTGTAGAGCCGTTTGGATATGGGCTTAGTGATGTTGCAGCAATGGATCGAACTGTAGATAATATCAATAGTGAATTGAATGCTGCACTGGACACCATGGGAATTAAGCAGTGTGTATTGCTGGTACATTCGATTTCTGGAGTATATGGACTCAACTTTGTACAGAATTATCCCGAAAAAGTAAAAGGTTTCATTGCTGTTGATAATACGGTATATGATGAAGAACTGGCAGAGGCTATGGAAATGGAAAAGAAATATATGCTGCAGGGAATTGATGAATTTCAGAAAATCAAGAATTCTTTTTCTTCTTTGGAAGAATTCCAGATGGCACTGAAAACAGATCCAGATAAATATGGGGCAGCATTACCACAGGTTTCCGGGTACACTTATACGGAGAGTGATAGGGAGGAATACATTCAGGCATATTCTTTAAGCAGCAACGATACGATTAGAAATGAAGTGAACGGGATGGATCAATCATTACTCTCTATAAAGAATAAAAAATTCCCATCGGCACTTCCTGTATTAACCATGATTTCTTCAGAGAATGTACAAAATGTTCCGGCATGGGAGACTGCTCATAGAAATCAATTGGATTTAGAATCTGGTAATCACCAGTTATATATTGTAAATGGAGGACATTATATCTGGTATACCAATTTAACGCAGGTTGTACAGCTTATCGATGAATGGAGAATAGAGAATCATTTTTAAAAGGAATCTGTGTGATGAGATTTCTAAATAAGAGAAAACAGAAGGGAAGTGTAGCTTGGGGAAAGTAACTATTTCAACTGTATTGGGATACAAAGAATATGTAGTGGAAAATATAAAAAACATCCGGGGAGAGGATGAAGAAAATTCCGATTTTAGGATTTATCCGGATTATCATAAGATTTATAGAGGACAGACGGAGATCGTCTTAACGAAAGCAGAGTATGAATTGTTTATGCTTTTGTCAGGGAGACCAGGTGTGATATTTACCAAAGAAAAAATTTTTGAGATTCTTTATAACGAGGAATTGCCGGAAAGCATTGATAATATTGTGTACTGTCTGGTATCCAGTATGAGAAAGAAAATTGAACCGGAGCTAAAGCAGTGCCGCTATATTAAAACAGTGAGAGGTGTAGGATATAAGTTTGAAGGAAAAAAGATGGACATCTTTCCAGAATAGTTGATCTGAAGACAGAGGAAATTTTTTAAAACCTCTGTCTTTTTTTGTTGCTTTTTTATGCCATCTTGCGTACAGAAGTAGTGAAAGTCACCTACCAAAAAGTATGCTTTTTGATGGGAGATGTAATAGGCTATTTTTTTATTTCCAAAAAGTATATAAGAAAGTTTTGAGATATGCCAAAATATTTTAAGACTTTTTGGGAATGTATAAAGGGGGATACGTATGGCATATTATGGGTATCACAGAATCAGTACTAAGGAACAACACTTGGACCGAGGTATTATAGAAATAAAGAGGTTCTGTGAAAATCAGAAAATTAAACTGGAAAGTATTTTTACAGATAAGATAACCGGTAAAAATTTTGACAGACCACGTTATACCGTTCTTGTGGAAGATGTTTTACGGGTAGGGGATACCCTGATTATTACAGAGCTGGACAGACTTGGCAGGAACAAGCAGGAGATTTTAAAGCAGCTACGTTTTTTAGAAGAAAAAGGGGTTCGGATAATGGTATTGGAACTTCCTACCACGTTGTTTGACCTGTCTCAGATGGAAAATAATCTGGCAAAGATGATGATAGAAACAATCAATAATATGATGATTGAACTCTATGCATCCATGGCACAGGCAGAGATGGAGAAAAAGGAGAAGCGACAAAAGGAAGGTATGGAGGCAAAAAGGCTTCGGGGTGAATGGGATGAAGTAGGAAGACCACGGGCTATAGAACAGGAAAAGTTTAACCAGGAATTTATGAGGGTGGTACAAAAGAAGGTAACACCGACACAACTGCAGCGGGAGTTGGGGTTAACTTCTTCTACCTATTATCGGTATCGGAAAAACTTTTATGAAATTTTTCCGGAATTTCTTCAATCTGTATAGAGATGAGGTAATTACTAAGTAAAAGAAAAATTTAAGGAGGCAGATGTTATGAGTGAACACAGAGAAGGAACATTGTTTTATGATACTGAAACAGGGAGGTATGATATACGTTTTGATTTGGAATCTTTTTATGGAGGACTACATTGCGGGGAATGTTTCGATGTAAAGGTGAAAGATATTTGGATTCCGGTCCGAATTGAAATGGGAGATGACTGGTATCTGGTTGGACTGAACGTGTCGAGATTAGATGGACTGAGAGTACGTATGTAAATAGGAGGATAAGCCTGATGAGGGGAAGCACAATGAGAGAAAGTGTTACGGATGTTCGCATTATACTGGAATGCTTACAGGAAGCATATCAAATGGAAGGAGATATGGTACGGTCCGGGAAAAATATTCATGCGACTATGATATATCCATTTGTCCGTATGCTGCAGGAAAAGTGTAGGGATTTAACAGAGGAACAGATACATAAGACACTTTGGAAAGAATATGAGATTTCAGGGGCAGACAGGATGTTTGTGGAGAGGGCTTCAAAGATTTTAGAGCAATACGAAGGAGAATCTGAAGATGAGAAATAGTACAATGGAATATAAAGTAAATCAAGCCTATGAAGAACTAAAGCGTTTAATACAGTGGCATCCAGATAGCGAAGGAAAGTTTTTACAGAAAATGGTATGCTTCTTGTTACCTGAACAAAGAAAATATTGGACAGAGGCTATCCGTGATTTGAGGCAATCTTTAGAAACTGAACATGGAATGATATTTATTGAAAAATACAGAGAAAAATTGGAATGGTTGGATGATGTTTCGCTGTTGGAACTGGAAAGAAAGATAGGAGCAATTTATTTTGTTGATCATTATAAAATGATAGCAGACGAATTTCTATATAAAAAGGATTTTGAAACTGCCTTATTTTTGCGAATTGCAATGGAAACAGGGATAAGAAGTATAGACATTCCGTATATAGAATGGTCCTGCATATATGGAAAGGCTATTTATTTAGAAGAAAGTAAAGGCGGAGATTTGTATAAAAGAGTTAATGGAACGTTTCCTAAGATTTCAACTCAGTCGTTACGGATTATAAAGTTATTGCACAGGAAGCAAGGGAAAATATTTACAAAATCAAACGAGTACTATGTTCGCAAAATTTCTTGTGCTTGGGGAATGCCTGGGTTTCGTATCCATAGTTTTCAGGATTATAGGAGAAAGATAGAAATGGGAATTACAGTAGGTGTACAAGTTCCAAGGATCATTCCATTATAAAGAATAGGATAGATTGGAAAACGTTATAGGATGCTATATGAGCTGCTGTTGCAGTTCTAGTGAGTTTCAATAAAAATACGCAAATATAGTATTTGCGTATTTTTTATTGAAATTACAAATATATTTGCAAATAGATTGAATTATGAATAAAAACAATAAAACAAACGCAAATATAAACTTTGCGTTTGTTTTATTGAATTTATAGGTGCTATGTGATATACTACGAAAAGAAAGTAGGTGTAGTATGAATAGCAAAACAGCATTAGAAAAAAAATACGAGATAATCAAACAAAATCTTGGGAATCAAACTACCTTTTATACAGATGAAGTAATTCCCCTTTTCCCGGAGTTAAAAAAGTCTACTTTATATTGGAATCTTTCTAAATTAGTAGAGGCGGGTTACATTAAGAGAGTGCGAAACGGTGTATTTTCCTTCAATGATTTGAAAGGCAGACAGGGAATTATTTTATGTGAAACAGCCCAAAAATTGAAAAATTACATGGATGAGCTGGGATTTTATTATTATATATCCGGTTTGGATATTTTGGCAAAATATATGTTACACATACCAGAACAATATCCTGTCATTGCATTTATTGAAAAAGCAGCAAAAGAGGAAATATATAACAATTTATTAGCAGAAGGATTTGAGGTGATAGAACCACAATACACGAAAAAAATGTATGAAGATGCTATGCTTTCAGGTAGCCATAATATGCAGGTGATTTTATACACAACGGAGGATTTTCAGTACAGTAGTGAAGGTCTGGCAAGTATAGAGAAGGCTTTTGTAGATCTTTATTTTGCAATAACGAGAAATGGATATCCACTATCATTGCAAGAATTGGTAAGAATTTATCAGAATCTCAGCAGATTGGGAAATATAGATAAAAAGAAGCTGATAACAGTAGCATCAAGAAGGAATATACAATATGATATTCGCTTTATCGTTGAAAATCGGTTTATTACAGATTCGGCAATAGAGTTTGGAAAAATACTTAGAAGGGAAGAATAAAATTTGGATTACAAAAAGTTATTTCATAAAGAGGAAGCATTTCAGAGAGAAACCTTTCAGAAGAGAATGGAAGAATTTGGGTTTAAAAATATGGCAAGAATGGAACTGTTTTTATGGGATCTTGAATTATTCTTGCATATTCAGAAAATACTAGGAGATAAAATAATATTGAAAGGTGGTGCAGCCACGCAGTTTTATCTGCCAAGGGATGCTCAAAGAACAAGTGTAGACATTGATATGTTATTTTTTGGAACAGAAGAGGAAATAAAGGAAACATTGAGGAAAATCGAAGAATATTTGGGGACAGAAGACGAATTGTTTTACTTTCATAAACATAGCCCTAAGAATCCGAAAACAAATCTTCCATTACATACATATTACATGAAAGTTCCTTCTGTACTATCCAATGCAGAACGTAATATGGATAGAGAGAGTATTCCCTATCAGGAATTAAAAATAGAATTTATTCTCCAGCCAGAAAAATGGGAATATGAAAGAAGAACGGGAGAAAACATATTTGCAGTAAACAGTTCATGGAACTATCAGATCCTTCCATTGAATTATTTATTTGCGGATAAGCTCACCACATTAGGTTGTAATACGATTGGCGTACAAAATGAAAGGCTGGATGAACAGGTGAAGCAGTTCTATGATATTATGATGTTGTCCAGAAACTGTATATCCGAGATGCAATGCTCTGTTGTGAAAGAAAAGTATTTAAAACGGGCAGAACAAGAATGGAATACAAGGAAGATTACACTGGGGAGCACGCTGGAGAGAAGAGATTATGAACCTAAATATATCGTAGAAGATGTTGAGAAACAGCTTTTGCGTTATCAACAAGCCGATAGCGGTGAAGATGCAGAATTGAAAAAGTTTATTAATGATTTTCATTCGTTATATTTAAACAGGAAAGTGCAGTATGATCCCAAAACGGTTGCCTGCGGAGCATCACTGGTTCGCTTGATGTATGAACTGATGATTTCAGGCATGGGTTGGGATAAAGTAAAACAGGCATTAGAGATTGAAAAAAAATTAGGTATGGAGCATTTATCGGGACCAGAAAAAGGACAAAAAATTCGTGAACTCAGAAATCAGTTTATTCAGGAATTTGGTAAAGATTCGGTAATCCCGGCATCAACTTTGAAAGGGAAAGATTTAAAAAGAGTGTTCTGGGCAATTGTAAATATTGATAATTTAAACAAGATTGAGGGAATGATATAAAATGAGATATTATATTGCAGATTTACATTTCTTTCATGAAAATTTGAATACAAAAATGGATAAACGTGGATTTGCAAATGTAAATGCAATGAATGATTATATGCTGAAACAGTGGAATAGTAAAGTGCGTAATAGGGATGAAGTTGTTATCTTAGGGGATTTATCATGGGGGAAATCTGAAGAAACAAACCAGTTGCTTCAGAAATTGAACGGACGTCTATATCTGATACAGGGAAACCATGACCACTATGTCAAGGATCCAAACTTCGACAGTTCACGCTTTGAGTGGATTAAAATGTATGAGGAACTTAGCGATAATAAGAGAAAAGTGATACTTTGTCATTATCCTATTATGTGTTATAACGGACAGTATAAATTGAATGCAGAAGGAAACCCAAAAACCTATATGTTGTATGGACATGTACACGATACGCAGGATCAGAGATTGCTGGAAAGATTTCAAGGAATCACATCTGAAACAACATTTCTGAATACACAGGGGGAAACACAGCATATTCCATGTAATATGATTAACTGTTTTTGTATGTATTCAAATTATCAGCCGCTTACTTTGGATGAATGGATTGCGTGTGATAAGAACAGGAAACAAAAGAGCTGCCAGAATGTAAAGTGATATGAAAAAGAGCCGTCCAAAACTGGTCGGCTCAAAGTATTTATAGTTGTTTATGATTTCTTAGGAATGTCAACAGTTCCTAGTGTTTCAATTAAGGATAGGATTGCATCTGAATTTTGCTGAAATTGCGTTTGAAAATCTTCTGTAATATCATAGTTCAGATACAGAGTTATCAAAGTAGCATTCCATATTGAAATCATGGTCTTTTCTGATATGTGTTCTTCCAGAAATTGTAGATGTTTGCAGAGTGTTGCCTGTGTTCTTGTCCATGTAAAGAAATAGTCATCTTTTAGTGGAATGTTAAAACTACGAAACCATTCTCGGACGGTATGTGTTTCGATTCCGTCTCCGCACTCAGGATTATTAAAGATATATCCAACAGACAGTTCTTCTGGATTTTTCGGAAAACTATCATCCGCAGAAAGGGTAAGATACCGACCAATCGGAAACATGGCACAGACAGTCGGTTTTACATCATGAACCAAACATTTCTGATCCTTTAATAAAGGGCAGCGTTTGACACTTCCTTGTGGTCTCAGGCGGACTATCGGGAAACGGGAGTTACATCCAATATAAGTTTCACAATATTGTTCCAAGGCTTCCGCTGGTGTAATTTGAAATTTTTTTGCTATGTTAAACAGATCTTTCGGGGATAAGAGAATATCCTCCGAGACCGTTTCAAGTTTTGTGTAAACTCAAAAAACTGATATAAGATATGTCATTAGTT
>NZ_QUGH01000021.1:0-40431 GCF_003478985.1 Ruminococcus sp. AF20-12LB
AAACTGGTAAGTCTATCTTACATCAGTTTGAAGGTTTACACAAACTTTGGGATACTCCCGAACTTGCTCATTTATAGTTTCTTATATTTTTACTCAAACACATCCATATGTTGAGTAGTACAACACTTATAACTATAACTATAGCTGAAATATATGGCAACCATACAACCTCAAATAATTTACTGATAATCATTAATCCTACAGACATTGAACATACCAAATAGCATATGCCCACTCCTTTGAAAAGCACTTTCTTGTTATAGCTATTCTGTTCTTTTTCTGAGAGTGCATTGTATATCGGTATAAAACATCCGCCTCTTCCATTAAATAATAAACAACCTATAAGTAGAAAAAAAGCCATTATAAGTAGCTCAACTATAACATCTTTCATCATAATCACCTCACACTTTGTAAGAAATAAAAGTTTACAATTCAAAACAATACTTTTCTAATAGCACTTTTCTTAACTTCTTCCTCCAAGAACAAATAAAGCTTTCAATTTTATCCAGTATAAAACTCATTTTTATTTCAATATACCATCTTTTTATCGATAATTCAAACATTTTTGTAAATATTAAATTTGTCAAATTGGAAACTCATACTTCATATATAACATCAAAATATTGCCTCTCTTGACTATTATGTGAAACTACAACAATAATTTTATCTTTTTGTTTTTTTAAATACTGATAATATTCATCTCGAGACTCTTGATCCAAATGTGCTGTTGGTTCATCAAAAAAATATACATCCGCATCTTTTAATATGGTCTTTACCAATTCCACTTTTTGTTTTTCACCACCAGACAGCATATTGATATTTTGAGTCTCCTTTTCTAACACCTCGTGTATATCCATAGCTATATTGTACATATCTTTCATAATTAATCTATCAATTATTTCACGAGTAGAATACTCTGTATTATTTGATAGGTTTATATACTCAACTACAGATACAGAAGGAAACTTCTGTTCTTGATTCATTACAGAAAAACAGTTTAAACGTAATTGTTCATAATTAATTTTTTTTATATTGATATTATCAATGAATATATCTCCAGAAAGACTTTTATACTGTCTTATTAAAATATTAATAAATGTTGTTTTTCCTGCACCATTTGATCCACAAATAAGATATCTTTTACCTTTTTGAAAATCAGCTGAAATTTTATTTAATCCATTTCCATTTTCAAAAATATAAGAAATATCCTTTGCTTCAATAAAGTTAACTGTTTCTTTTTTTAATAAACCATCTTCTCTCAGTTCTAATTGATATAATTCTTTTATTCTATTGTATGAAGTTTTTGTGTTTTGATATGTTTGCCCAAAGGTCAATATCAGATTTGTATTACTGAGAGCTATCCCCATATATGTAAATATTATAGTAAATTGCCCAACTGTTATCCTACCATTTGCTAAATCAGTTCCTGCAAAATAAATCACCAAACTAAATCCTACTAAATATATAACGCTTTGAACAAGAACATACAAATTGCTATTTTTCTGTAATAAAATTCCCTTTTTATAAAATACATCATAATATTTCTCTAATCTTTTTAAGAATGCTCTATATATAACATGAATTTGTACATAATCTATAAATGCTATTTGCTCATTAATAGACTGTAAATATCTAGATTTTGCATTTCTGTAATTTAGCATCTTTATATATAAACCATTTTTAAATAATAAATACAGTAAAATATACAATCCACAAATACAAGCTAAGATTATCCCATACTTTAACTCTATCAGCACGACTAAATTGAACACCAATAATAAAATAATTATATTCATACAAATACTGGGAAGCGATGAAATCACAAAATTAGTTACCAACATTGTATCCGAATCAAGTCGTTCTGCTAAATAGACGCTATCATATTTTTTCACACTTAAAATTTTCACCCCGTGTAAGCGGTTTACAATCATTTTTACTAATGAATTAGAAATCTTCATATTATATTTCATGACTATATATTGAAATATATATGTAACTAATGCCTTAACTGATTGTACAATAATAAAAATAATAATAAAATTAACTACCATATGTTTTGTCGCACCCTGAGATAAAACATCTAAAATTTGAGACATCAAATATGTATTAGCAAGTCCTATACTTGATATAATGGTACTAAATAATAATATCAAGGTAAATCCCTTTAAATTACATTTTATTATACTTGCACAAAAAGAAGATAAATTATTTTTTATATCAGATATATTTTCCATATTTTTCACCACTATTAATTAATAATTGTTGTTTTTCTATACGCTCAGCAATCCTTTATTAATAAAAATCAAAGACGCCTTCCCTATATATAAAATAATGAAAAGGCGCCTTTGCTTAATGTCTGAAATCAATTTTCTTTAGCCAGAAGCCCAATCATTGTTCCATGTGGCAGTTAAATACACAAAAGCTCCACCAAACACGGCAACCACTAAATATACAGCTCCTGCAACCATTACAGGTCCTATTGCAGCCGAATGTGTAGACGGTCCATCGCCTGATAAGTTTTCTACTTTGATCTCAGGTCTTTCGTAATCTTCCATATGTAGCCTCCTTTCTAATATTTTTATTTAAAAATTATAATATTTCAATAATTTTTAAATCCAAAATGTTTTATTTTTATTGTTCAGAGGAATAAACATAAACATCTTTTTGTTGATACTCCTTTTTCAGTATTCCGATTGCTTTAAATGAAGAATCTAATACCACTTTATTAAATGCTTTATATATCAAAACAACTTTTTCTCCATCTTCTACTAATGTTTTAGCTTCAAGAGTTTCTCGATATAATTTTTTCATGAAACTTATTAAAATATCTGTCCATCTCTCCGGTAACTTATCTTCATCCTCTATGTATATAATCTCAAATATTTTATATTTAATATTAGGTTGAATTATTATCTTCGCAACATTTCCATTATTATCTTCCATAGAAAATCCACTGATAATTCCACTACTCCAAACTAATTTAAGAATATTCTCATTATTTAATAAGCCTAATCCTTCCTCTGCAATAACCAATGAATCTTTTAAACTATCTATATTAGAAACAAGATCTAATAGCTCTTCATACTGCAAATATTTAATTTTAAGTTTGTCAGATATGTAGACAAACCTGTCAAGCAAATAATTTTCTCCTGTCATTTTAATAACCTTTAATCTCCAAAATAGCTGTAATGTTTTATCAACGTCTTTATAAATTATGTCTTCATCTATATCGTACTTTGTGTTTAACAGATGACAAATATCTTGCACACTATTGTCTCCGTCACAGTATTCCAGAATATTAAAAGCAGCTTTATTAATCATTATCCTGCCTAAAACACTAAAAAATGTTGAAACAAAAGAAAAACTATTATCTCCTTCTACTTTAATATTACGCATATTCTCATCCATTTTGATTGGTCTTGAATTTCTCATTACTTCTGATGTGCTTCTATTCATATTTCTCTCCATTCCGTAACTTTCATCATCCCATATTTTTAACATTACTGTATCATATATGCATATGATACAATATCTCTACAACTATTATTGAATCTTCTAATACACAATTCCAGTTCAAAGCCTAACTCTTCAATATTACATTTATTTAAGTCCCGCTTCACTATAACTAATTTTAACTTCGTTAGTTGATGATTTTCTTTATAGATTTCAGCTATAGCATAATTTAATAATGTTTTTTTATTCCACGGAAAAATTAGAAGATTGCAATAGCTCAAGTCTTCGCACTGTTTCTTTTCAATTAAAATCATATCTTTAATCTCATCGTTTTGAATGTCTGCAAATGCAACCAATTCATGATCAAAAAAACGTTTTCTTAACCAACGTGAACTATATTCATTAGAATTAAAATCCACACTATATATATAATTACAATTTTCACTAACACATTTTTCTTTTATAAACATTGAAATATCAATAACTTTATCACTTAAAATTTCACAATACATTTTGACCTCCATAGCTCTTAATTAGCTCTGCATAACATTTATTCATTTGTTCCATATTTTCTTCACTAAATACATCAAATTTCATGTAATTCATTCCTACTTCTGCTGGAAAATCTTTTCCTAGTATTATTTCATTAGCAGAACCTATATTTTTTCTAAAAGTTCTTATTAATTGATGATTCCATAATTCTCCATAGTTTTTCTTTAAATATTCTGAAATACTATGTTTTTTTAAATCCCCAATTATAATTGGAATATATGGACTTAACAAAAGTTCACCTTTTTCATTAACCTGGATAAAATCTAGTTGTTCCATAAATAAATGTTCTAATGAATCACACCATTCAATAGAAATTCCGTCTTTTTGAATATTTTTATATCGGTTAACCAATAAATAATTAGCGGCTTGTATATACTCATTTTTACTTAAACTATACGCATCTAACCCTTCTTTAGCTCTTCCCATCTTCATTAAAGGTTGTACACGTAAGATATCAATGCCCAAACGCGTACATAACTCAATTATCTTTGGCAATTCTTCGTAATTTCTTTTATTAAGACAACATACTGCTGAAATTTTAATATCTGATTTAGCTTTTCTTCTAAGAATATTAAGTTGCATAATTGTATGTAATAAATTTTCAAATAAACCTTTTTTATTACGCAACCAATCATGTGAATTCTCTGTAGCTCCATCTATACTAAATTGAATATTATTTAATCCGTAATAAATTAATTTTTCACTAATAGATTCCGTTAACAGTTCTCCATTTGTTACCATTCCAATATTCATTTCGCTATTTATTTTTTTTTGGTGATCAATAAATCGAAAAATTATTTCTTTTTTTAATAAAGGTTCCCCTCCACAAATACAAAAATTATCAGGTCTAGTAGAAGCTAAATCATTCATTATGCGAAATAATTCATCTGATGCTAACTCATCATTGTTCATTTCTCCACTGTGATTATAGCAATGTCTGCATTTTAGTGTACATTTTCTTGTTATATCTATATTTATATCACTACCTCTCATTTTTCCTCTCTTCACTTATCAATTTCAAATAAAACTTGTCCATTTCTTGACTCCATTCAGGTTCCAAAATATCAAATAAAATTTTTCCATATCCCAATTCCGGCATTCCTTCTATGCCACCTAAATTCATTTTTTCAGGTGAAACCATCTTATTTCTTAAATACGCAAATAATCTATGATTCCAAACTTCCTCCCAATTTTTGTTTACATATTCACTAAATTTGTGTTTTTTAATATTTCCAATAGCAATTGGTATATAAGCAGAAATTAATATATCTCCATTTGCACTAATTTGTGTAAATTTTCCGTGATCTATATCATCATTTAACAAATGATCAATTGGATCTCCCCATATCAAATCCATTTTTTTACCCATAGACTGGTTTTCACTATTTTTTTTACTTATTTTTTGAGCCACTATTTGGTATTCCTTGTAGTTCAATTTGTATGTATTTAAATTATCCATTGCACGCCCTAATAGCATTAAGGGTTGTGCTCTAAACGAGTCAACATTGAGAGTTTCACACAAATATATAACTTCTTCTAACTGCTCAAAATTTTTTTTATGCGGAATAAATGATACGGATATTTTTCTATTTATACCCAATTCCTGTCTTGTATCATCCAGATATTTTATTGCATTTATTGCATTTTTATATGCTCCTTTTTTGTTTCGTAACCAGTCCACCACTTCTTCTGTGCTACCGTCTAAACTAACTTGTATACTAGATATTCCTGACTGCCAAAGCTTTTTTGCAATTTCTTTAGTCATTAACTCTCCATTTGTTACCATATTCACATCAACACAAGTGTTCTTTGAATAATTTGCAATCTTATAAATACTTTCCTTTCTTAAAAGTGGTTCTCCTCCACACATGCATATAGAAACTGGCCTACAATCAATTACATCATATGCCATTCTTTCTAATTCCTCATCACTCATTTCATCCATTCTCTGGTTTTTTAAACCTCCACTAGAATTAAAACAATGTAGACATTTTAATGTGCACTTATTTGTTACATCAATTCCGGCTGCAAAAAAATTTGTCATGTTATTCCTCCTCATATAATATAGTAGTATTTATAGATCATCTCCAAGGTCTGTATGCTATACTCTTAGAGATGAAGTGCATTTCTGCAATTCACTCATTTTTTTCTTTTTTATTAATTGATTCTTATTTCATTCAAATAACTAATTATTTTATCTTTCTTGTATAAATCAGTAAATTCCTCTTTAACTTCTTTTATTTTTTTTGTATACCGATCTGTTGATAATATCTTATATATTGCATTTTTCACTTCACATGTATTACCATGTGACAATTTTCTATCCTTAATCATAATCCCTATATTATTTCTTTCGATAGCTAATCCCACTTGATAATCATGATAATTTGACGGATATACAATCATCGGTGTTTCACATAAGATAGCTTCTCGTACTCCAGACAATCCCCCATGTGATATAAATATTTCATGATTTGCTAACATTTTCCATTGATCCACAAAATTATAAAAATGTATGTTTCTTACATGTTCATACTCTGCGCTTAATCTTTCCATTACCTTCTTATCATTACCAACAGTTATATCTATATTTATGTCCATACTTTTTATTTCACTTAAAATATTTCTTAATATATTTTGGGAATAATAGTCTATAGATGTTCCCCTAGTCACATAAGCACCCGACTTCTCTTTTAAATCTAGCTGAGACAAAATATTACTATCGTATCCACAAAATTCAACATTTTTCATATGATTTGAATATGATTCATACAAATTTCTAGTACTGTATACAAATAGTTTGTCTGGTAATATTTTTCTTTCATTAAAATTCATTAATGTCTTAAATTTTCTATAGACATACATTTGCACTTTGTCATAGTATTCTAAAAATTCATTCCAATTATTTATTTCTAAAAGTTCATTTTTCTTTATTTTCCCCTGTTCCTCATCCAATCTAATTTCTTCAAGAACCACCTCATTATAAAATTTTTCATAAAAACAATTTGCTTCTTCAATATCTGTCGCTACTTCTATTGCAATACTGTGTATATTAAATTTTTTTGCTAACAGACCGCCCCATTTTGCCAATGAATCATATATTATTACTTGAGGATTATATTTTTTCACATACTTCATCATATAATCATACATATATTCATATAAGTATTTTGAAGAAATAGCACTCCATTCTATATTATTACTTGTATAATTTAAGTGATAATAAGAAATATGTTCATCTTCAAGTAAATTACTACTTTTTGTATTAAAATTAGCAATTACTTTTTCTGGATAGCAAATAACACTCACATTATCATTCTTAATGTACTCTGCAAAAAAATCATTTACAAAGCAATATGTATTATATCCCTCTTTTCCAATTTTATTTATTACATCAAGCACAGGAAATACATGCCCGTATAACGGAATCGTTAAAAAGAAAATAGTGTTATTTTTCATTTCTTTCACCTTCTAAAAACTCAATTATTCGCAAGTAATCATTCATATTATTCACATTACAATAATAATTTCCCACAACAAAAGATTGTATTTTCCCCGTAGCACAAATTAAATTTAATAAGTCAACTAATTCTTTTTCATGTCGCTCTTTATTTTCTTTAACTTTCTTAATAGCACCTAACACTGTATTTTTAAATATAATATTACCGGTTCCACTGCAATTATTATAAACAATCTGAGGTTTTTCTATAAAATTATACAGAAAACCATCTGGAGACTTTATAAATGTATAATTTTTTTTTACATATTCCAAGTACTTCTCATAGTATAATCCAACCATACATTCGTTAGTACTTGTTTTAAATTTTTCAATCGCCTCTGCATAATTATTTTCATATACAAATTCATCTGCTAACACCAAGATAAAATCATCATTGCCAATCTCTTCCACTGCACTTTCTATTGCACCGACAACTCCTTTTACAGATTGTTTTTGTTTACAAAACAAAATCGGCGTATCATTAACTTTTGTTCCAATAGTATCTATAATCTTTTCATGATTCTCTCCAATAATAACTATACATTCCGTTATTTCTTTTATATTTGTAAGGTTTTCCAAAGTGTATAGCAATAAAGCTTTACCATTAATTGGTACAAGACATTTATGCATATAAGTAGAATCCTTATTAAATCTTTTTCCTTCTCCAGCTGCTGGTATTACTGCTTTCATTTTTCTTCCTCTATAAAATCCTACCCTATTTCTTATCTACATATTTATTTTAACAGACAAAATTTATATAAATAAATAACTGTAATAATCTGTACTTTTACTGTAACAAATTAAGAGCAAGTTTCGCCTGAGTAACTCAAAACTCACTTCGTGACTTTCGACTATCTGGCAATCTTGATGGGGATTCTGCTCCCCATACCCTCAGATAATACAGTTTTCACTAATATGCATACTTGGCTCCTGTAAAAAAACAGTCGCATCGTGATCATATCTATCACGAAAAATCCATAAATATTTTTATTGTGTTACCGCCTGATATTTTCAAATCGGCTTTATATATAGAAATATCTTTATTTTGAAAGGAACTATAAAATGGCACGACCTAAAAAAGATAAAAACTTACGGCATACTCGTCATATCATGCTCCGTCTCACCAATACTGAATATGAAATAATTGCAGAAAATGCAAAAGCAGCAAGCCTCCCGTTAGCAGAGTATGTCCGTAAACAGATAACAAATAAAAAAGTAATTGTGAAATATGAAATTGTGGCAGATCTATCGGAGTTAAAGAAATTAATTGCTGAATTTGGAAAGATTGGTAGCAATCTGAACCAAATAGCTCGTTACTTTAATACTGGTGGACTCCATTCCCAGGAAATGCGTAACGAAATCAAAAAGAGCATTGCTGAAATTTATAAATTAAAATACGAAGTAATAAAACTGGCTGGAGATTTTACCACTGTCAATGCAAATAATAGAAATAACACAGGAGAAAACTAATATGGCAATCCTGAAACATATTGCAAGCAAGAATGCCGACTATGGAGAAGCTGAACGCTATCTGATTTTCCAACATGATGAATATACGCAAAAACCAATTCTTGATGATAATGGGAATATGTTTCTTCGTGAAGAATATTATCTGGATGGTATAAACTGTGATCCGTTTACATTTGATGCGGAATGTCGGGAAACTAACGCTTTCTTTCACAAAAATCAGTCTTTTAATGAGATTAAGTCGCATCACTACATCATCAGCTTTGATCCTAAAGATCAGGAAGAACATGGTCTGACCGGAGAGCAGGCACAGAAACTTGGCGTAGAATATGCCAGAGAGAATTTTCCTGGGCACCAGGCTCTTGTCTGCACCCACACTGATGGTCATAATGGCAGTGGAAATATTCATGTACATATTGTAATCAACAGTGTGCGAAAGTATGATACCGAGCCACAGCCCTATATGGAATTTGACCGGGATTCAAAAGCTGGATACAAACATCATCTTTCTGACAGATACCGAATTTACTTAAAACAAAAAGTTATGGATATGTGTCATTCCAATGGACTAAACCAGGTAGATCTTCTGACACCTGCTGAAAGAAAAATATCTGAAAAAGAATACTGGGCAAAACGCAGAGGTCAAAAAAAGCTCGATGAACACAATGCAGAACTGAAAAAGAAAGGACTTACTCCAAGACAGACGACCTTTCAAACAGAGAAGCAATACCTTCGTGATGCGATTGATACGGTTGCTTCACAGGCAACATCACAAGAAGAATTTTCCAGATTGCTGTCTGAAAAATATAATATTACATTTAAAGTCAGTCGTGGCAGATACAGCTACCTGCATCCTAATCGTCAAAAATACATCACCGGAAGAAATCTTGGAACGCTTTATGAAGAAAATCATCTTCTGCAGGTATTCCAGGATAACTCCAGCAAGCAACACGCAGAAAAGTCACATTCTACTGACAGACCAGTTACAGATTTTTCAGAAAAGTCAAAATCGTCAGCTTCTGTCCAAACTGACGAAACTACACACTCTTTCCTTTTTATAAAATCTGATTTACGACTTGTAACAGATTTACAGCACTGTATCAAGGCACAGCAAAGTCAGGCATACGCACAAAAAGTAAAGCTGTCTAATCTTAAGATGATGGCTCAGACAGTTGCCTATGTACAGGAACATGGTTTCCAGAGCAAGGAAGATTTAGATACTGCCCTTTCCAATGCCTCTGCCCAAAGCACTGATGCCAGAAATACTCTGAAATCCACAGATGACTCTTTAAAAAGTATAAATGAACAGATTCATTACACCGGACAGTACCTTGCCAATAAATCCATCTATTTCGATTACCGAAAAAGTCGAAATAAAGAAAAATTTTATGAAGATCACCGGGCAGAACTCACCCTTTATGAGTCTTCTCTCCGAATACTCAAAGAAAAAGCACAGGGCAAAAAACTCCCTACTCTGAAAATGTTGCGTGAGGAAAAGAGTCGTTTAACAGAATTGCAGACAGTACAGCGAGATGAATTTAACTCCCGGCGTGAATATGAACGTGAACTTCGTACAGTATGCTCCAATGTGGATATCATTCTTAATCATCCACATATACAGGAATCTCTGCACGAAACATCACAAGAACATTCTTGTTTCCGTTAAAAATCTCGATAAAAAATTTTCCAAATTATTTTTCACTTTCTCCGTTGACTAAATTCATTTTTTCGCATATACTATGAATAGGAAAACAGGCGACATCCTGTTGGTGTGGCTGACACCTAAAATCCGAAACGAAAGCCGAACATGAATCGGAGAGTTGGCAGGCAACAGAAAAACCTGAAAGCAAAGCCAGACATATGGGCTGGAGTGTTGGCGGACAACAGAAAAATCAGTCTATAAGGGAGATGCACAATGCTACGGTATTGTAATCTCCCTTTAAATATTTTATACATATTGCAGAGGTCATAATATGACAAAATACAACAAACAGCAGGCCATTTCTATCATTATAGATTGTGCTGCCAAATACGAAGAAAATCTCAATGGCTATCAGCTCTTATTTATTTTAAAAGACAAGCATAAACATATTTCTTCTCTGGAAGTAAGTTTTTATCCATATAATTTTCTTCACCTTACAGGCATTAAATTAATTGATGGCACTACTGCTACTGATTTTTACAAGCGCTGTTTAAACCATAAATTAAGTCCTGAAGATTTTTCCTTCGCATCTGATGGAACTACTCAGTTAAAACTTGAAATTCTTCCACAACTTATGCTTAAAAATATATCAGCTAAAATGGTTGGAGATTTTAACGGATGCAATCCAAAATTATATACAGAAAAATTAGCTGGTGGCGTAAAAGCCTGCCTTGGTTTTGTAAAAACTCATCGTGCTGAATATGTGCCAAATACAGTACTGAATACAGATATTCGCACAGTTACTAAAATTTCACAGCAGGTAATCGCTACATATCGTCGAAAAAATTCAGCTTCCCCTTATCAGGAATTAGTTTATAAGGCCAAAAAAATCGACTGGGATACCATTACCTTTCCGAAAGAATATGACTATCTCACCAAACCAGAGTAGCATATATCTGTAAGGTACTTAAGTTTTTTATATTCTTCTGTAATACATGAAAAGATGGTGCTATGCACCATCTTTCTAAAGTTCTTTTTTCTATATAAATAATATTATTCTATTTTCTCCACCAGGAAATATCCGTAAATATTTATTTGTTACATCCGTAATGTGTATATGAATACACCCAAGCACTATTATATTTTAAAATAGTATTACATTTTTTACACCATGTTGCATTTGCTTTATATACATCACATCTTGATCCAGTATGTCTATGCTGCCATACAGTATCAGTTACACGATTACCAGAAGCATGCGTGCAACTACTTTTAAATTCAATATAAGATAAATTCAGTACATCTCCTTTTTCATTATATATTTTCCCATCAACTTTTTCTTCCATTTTTGAAAAGTTATTATCAGGATTTGCTGCCATTACATATGACGAATTTATAAGCAACATGCAACACATACTCAATGCCATAAATAACACTTTTGTTTTTCTTCTCATAACCAATCAGCTCTCTTTCTAAAGTATTAATAGGATATTTCCAACAGCAGTTTACTGCTTTAACATAACAATACATTCTTCATTTATTAATTCAAATTTTATAATTTCACTATATGAAATTTCTTTACTTTCATCATAAACTACTATTTCAAATTCACATTCGTCTACATAATCTGGAGTATTATTTGCTAACTTCTCATTTTCATTACTATAGATTTGACCAAGCATATTTTTCTCAGGAATCCAGTATATATTTTTTTCATTCTGGTAAATCGTAAAAATATTGCTTTCTTTTCCTAATGATTTGCATTCATACATATAATTTTCTGGTATATCTATTTGAAAAATATAACCATTTCCTACCGGTGTTTCCATCAATTGTAATGTTTCTTTATGCTCCGGAATTAAAACGGAACTTTTCACATTTCCATCCTGTGTCATTGCATAAACAGTAATTGTCATTTTATTTTTTAACATAATATTCATGAACACGCATAAAAATAACATAGCTGTTACAATTACTCCAACTGTAATTCTTTTCATATAAAAATTTTTTTTCAGAGTTTTTTTTCTTTCAAATCCCTCAAATATTCTCTGCTTCGATTCTTCCGTAAATTCGATTCCTGTCACAGCCTTTTTAATTATATTTTTATCCACACTCATTCACTCCCAAATTCTTTTTTAATAAATTTCGTCCCCGTTCCAAACGCTTTTTCACAGTCGATTCTGTAATTTTCAAAATCTTACTTATTTCAAAACATTTATATCCTTCTACATAATATAAAAAAAGCACCGCCTTATATTTAGATGGTAATTCTAAAAGGACATCAAATATCTGACTATCTATACTATCCTCAGGATATGTAGTCTTAATTGTTTCAATATTTATATGTGGATGTTGTTTATAAAAACGCAATTTATCTTTGCAAAGATTTATTGTAACTCTAATTAACCATGCCTTTTCGTGTTCATAGGTTTCAAAGAGAGGCTTTTTTAGCATATATTTTATCAATGCATCTTGCACCGTGTCTTCCGCATCATACGTTTTTTTAAGCATTACAATACATAGTTTATACATCATTTCTCCATATTTCTGAAATATCTCCTCAACTGAAGATGTTTCAATCATGCCTCTCACCTCCCAACTTTAGTCCCTTTACAGTAAAACGTTTCAGAATTCCAAAAGGTGACAACTTTATATAGTATTTTTTCATCTTTTAATTTGCACTCATCAAATATTGTTTAATGTACAAATCTCCCAAGCAATAAAAAAATACAAATATGTGTTGGATAATATATATAAAAAAATTTTTTCAAATTTTTCCCTTTGCGATTATTATATAATGCAATAAATGGTGCTGCAAGAACCATCCATGCCTGGGTATAATTAAACAACCCTGGGTAAACCCAATACTGAGATACACTTACAATATAAGAACCTATTAATACAAATACTGAAAAGAAAATCAATGCTACAATCTGATTTTTCTTTTTTTTCATATAATACCATCCAATTCCTAAGATCAGAAAAAATGGAGAATACTGAATCGTAAAAATATTAGGTAAAAATACATTTATTACTGAACCACTAGTCCCTATTATAAGACTTCCTATCCCTACTAAAATAGGTATAAGCATTAAAACTATATGCCTTATAATATGTTCTTTCTTTATAATCATATCAATCAAGTAAATATAAATTGCTGTAAAAAGCCATTCTGGAATTACATTAAATGAGATCTCCGAATGTAATAAATACGATAAAACAATTTCAAGAATGCAAATACATATATGATATTTATACAATCTGAAAATATAACTTTTTTTATCTGATGAATACCGCATAGCCTGTATCACAGCAAAAAGAAATAACGGTGCTGCAATTCGACCCACAATTCTAAAAATACTAACATTTATCGTAGTGTTTGCAAATACATATAAATACAAATGATCAATGGTCATACATACTAATCCTATTATTTTAAGCATTGTATTACTTAAATTAAAAAATATATTGTTCTTAATCCTTTCCATAAATCCCCCTATAAATTCAAAAGTGTAAAAGCCCTTCTATCAATTGCATAGAAGGGCTTTTACAAAACATTAGCCAAAATAACCTGAAATAGAATAACGGTTACCTATAGGGCTGCTATTAAAACGAAAATAAAATTTATCACTATTGCTGTATCCGCCAAGATCATCAGCTGTAATCGTATGTGATTTACTACCACCCGCACTAATTGTCCAACTACTTACAACCGTTTGAACAATAGTTCCTTTATGTACCAAATCAACCTTTACTTTATTACTTGAGCCTGCAGAAAAACTAAATTTTTTACCTTTAACGCTCGTAAAATAATAATTTGTATATAATGTTGAATAATTACTACTACCATCTACATAATATTTTCCATCACTCCAAGACCATTTTGATGTTGGTTCTTGAGTTGTTCTGGCAACAGGTACAAATTTAAATTCTTCATGTCCGTTAACATCGCCTGTAAAACGCACTTCCGGAACACCTTTATCCGCTTCTTGAGTCATCTCTTTATCTGTTTGTGCAAAAACAATCGACGACGGAACACAAAGGCATACCATAACCATAAATGTGAATAATAAACGTTTAAAACTCATTCTTTTGTTTCTCATGTAATTCCTCCCTTATTAGAAATATTATCTTTTTTGCTCCGACTTCCGAATATCTTTCCCATTGGATTCACACCCTTTATTTTCTCTTTTAATCATAATACGAATACCCGCCCATAATAGTGACATTAATTTACAAATTTTGATAAAAAAATAATATTTTCTGAAAACACAAAGTATTAGCTAAATTAAAAAGTGCAGGAAAGACTACCTACATAACAATCTTTCATCAACCTAAATATAAAACTTCGAATCTATAATTCAAATCCATTAATAAAAGAGCCTATCTTTTCTTGCGTTCTATATCTTCTTCCATTACCTGCTGCATATCTTTCTGTCCACTACGTCTTGCAATTTCTTCCTTTTTCTCATTCAGTTTTGCAAGGACAGATTCTTTTGGACGGTTCTTTTTATCTTTTGGTGCTGCATTATTTTTAAGTCCATCAATCATATTGTAATTTGCTTCCTCTGTGATTTCCGCACTTCGCAGGTATTCCCCATTCTCCATGTACTTTTGCCAGTTATCCAGTTTCGGTTTATAGTCTTCTGCCTGCTCCTGTACTGGCGGGTGCAGAGAATCAAGAATCTTCTGTTTTACTACATCATCAAATCCATTGTAGGTGCTGTCTACAATCACATTGCCTTTCTGATCTAAGACTACATACGCAACATCTTTCCCATACTGCTCATGTTCCATAAGGAAATAATTCTTACCTTCCACCAGCAGATAATCTATTACTTCCCATGTTCCATCTTTTCCAGCTATTTCATAGCCCACTGTATCTTTTGCAAGGCCACCACCTTCTGAAGATGTGCCTTTCATAAAATCAGAAATTTCTATAAAAGTATCTTTATTTACATAGTAAATGGTCATAACACCCTTATCATTAAGGATCAGCACATCACTGGTACTGACTGCATGGCCTTTATAATTGTGCGGCTGTTTCTTCTCCAGCTCCTTTTTTATCTGCTCCGGTGTTTCTCCCGGCTTCATTGTTCCGAGATACACCTGTTCATAATTTTCCATCTGCACAGGAATCTGATCCTTTGCAAGTTCCTCATAGGTTCGGAAAAGAAGATTTCTCAATTCCGGTTTCTTTTTTAGCTGATAAACTGCAAACTGACTTGTACTCATTCTCCATCCACCTCCAGATCTGCTTTATAGATTTCTACCGTTTTCTGCAGTTCTTCATATCCCTCATCGCTAAGATAGTAGAGCTTCTGAATCGTTGTAAAAATCAGTAGTTTCATATCTTCGTCCAGATAGGAAAAAATCTCATCCATCGCTTCCATTGTCTGAATCCGGTTTCCTGCATCAAAAATTGCGACTGCTATATATTCATCTTCCTCAAACCTTACCATCATAATGTTACATCTCCCTTCTTATGTGCCTTGGATTTTTCTTTCGACGTATTCTGCTCCTGCTCTTTTATTTTCGCCTGACGCTCTCTGAGTGCCTGAAGAACGGATTCTTTTCTGCTCTTTGGTTGCGGAACGTTTTCTTTTTGTATAGGCTTCTCCTCTATTTTCGTAAGCTCCTGCTTTTGGGCAAAATATTTTTCCACATCATCCATTGCTTTTTGTACTAATGGACTTTCCTTATAATGCTGAATCATATCCACATCTTCCCGGTCAACTTTTCCCAGTCGCATAAGATCATACGGTCCATCATAATCACTTCCATCATGCAGTTCAAATCCAACACCTTTTATTCCATTCATGCGATCTGCAGGAATCGTTTCATAAATGCGTAATGCTTCTTCAAGGGTAAGGTTCTCATGATACTCACCCATAACAGGAAATTCCATACACTCCGCAACATAAAAAGTGATCGTGGCTTCTGGCTGTTCCTGCTCTGGTTTCCTGGTAAAAGCAGAGAATGTTTCTGCATTTTCCAAACGTGAGAGTAATGACCGGGCAGTGACTACATCACTGTCTATATCCGTTTCTTCCGACACCTCAGTCAGCCAGTCTTTTAAACCTGCTGTATCCTTGTTCAAAATATCCTCTGTAATTTTCTCGACCTGTTCTTCCCTATTTTCAACACTATCTTTATATTCATAGGTATCATACTCATAACTAAAATTATCCAAGTCCACTGCGAGTTTCTTGATTTCCTGCTGATCAAGATAGGCTTCGGATTCCTTTATATATTCTGCTAGGGTAATCCTTTCTTCTGAGATTGGGTTAATGTCTATTTTAATGCCTGCTATTGCCATACCATAGGAATTCAATTCGTTAAAAAAACTATCCTCCCGAATATTTCCCCGATAAGAAAGCACCACATCAAGATCAGAATCTGCACGATACAGGTCATCTCTGCTTCTGGAACCATGTACTCTCGCCCCAATCAATGTAACTTCATTTTCCAGTCCCATTTCTTCCAGAACAGCTCTTGCATGAAATAAAACTTCATATTCAATTTCTGCCCTGCCCATTCCATTCAATGCTGTTTCACATCTGCCAAGTTCCGAAGTGAATCGAACATCTCCACTAGCCAGCACTTCTTTAGAATGACTGATTACCTTATCCCGAAACTCCCTGTCATCAACTTTTACACATTCAACATCTTCCAAGCCTTCATTTTTCAGGCTGGCATACATTGCTTTCTGAATAGAATCTTCTGGATTTCCACAGGCACCTCCTGAAATTTCATGAAGTTTCTGATCATAAACCAGGTATTTATAGCCTTCCTCAGTCGGTTGCACTGTTAAATACATACCAGACATTTTAAATTGTACGGTTATTCCCTCATAATTTTTTAATGCCGCTTCCCTGTCATAACCATCAAAAAAAGCCTTTGGACAATTACGTTCAAACTGTATCTTCTCCATTCTCTCTTCTTCTGCATATTCAATTTCTGCATACAGTTCTTCATAATCCATTACATTTGCATCTTCTATCGAAAATCCTTCTTCCGCTAAAATGTTCTCCATTGCTTCTGAAATAGAAATATCCGGATTATCGTAGACACCGCCATCCAGTTCCAGATAGTCCTTATCATAGAATGTATAATCATAACCATCTTCTACTGTCTGGATTGTAAAATACTGCTCTCCAATCTGGTATGCTATCTCTGTATCATGCCCTGCCAGACTGTTGCCTATATCTTTAAAAGTATTGTATATCTGCGGATTCAGCCATCCTTCTACTTTCTGACAATCATAAATCAGCGTATCTACTCCATTCTTGCACTGGATAAAATCAAGACAGCCTCGCAACGGTGCCGTATTTTCAATTCCAAGAGCTTTCATTTTATGATTAGGCAGAGAGTAATATGCTCCAAGGGCAGCTCCAAGATCCTTATATCGCTCAATCTTCATCCCTCCTTTTGCTTCCAGATCTTCGATCACATAATATTGGTCAATATAATGATTTTCTGGCATTTTCAGGTCAATGCCATTATTTTCTCTGACTTTATGTATCTCGAAAAAACTGAATTTCTGTTCTTCCCCCTGCAGATTCTGTCCGGTCAGTGTCGGCTCCCATGTGTCCGTACTGATTGGCTGCTGTTCCATGATTTTCATAACTGTTCCGTCTGCCAAGATAACTGTTGCCTGTCCTGTAAGATTCATCAGGTCATATACTGTTGCACCATTTTCTTCCAGATATTCTGAAATAGCTTCCCTGGCTTCTTCATCAAATCCATGCCAGATGTCCTCTGCCACCAGTGTTCCATTTTCCGATACGATAATATCTGCTACGTCCTGACCGTATTCCTCACTCCTCATCTGGAAGAATCGCTCCCCATGATACGTTTTCATATCCATCGCATACCAGGTGCCTGTATGTCCGTCTGCTTCATACCCTCTTGTAGTTTCAGTTATATGCTGATTTTTCACACCAAGCACCTCTTCCAATTTCCTGGTACGGATTTCATTCCTTGCCATATCAATGAAACCATTCAGGACTGCCGGATGACTGCTCACAATATAGTCCCTGTTCAGATCCATTCCCCGGCTGATATTTTCCGGAATATCAATGCCATCTGCCCATCGTTTATTGCCATCAGAAAATCTTCCATCATAGGAAAGCTGTTTCAATGTATTTGCCAGAACAAAGGCAACCCGTTCTTCTCCGTATTTCTCAACCACACTTACTGCAGCATCTGGATTTAAACGCATACCGTTAAAGCCCTCTGCGATTGCCTGTTCGATTGCATTTTTACAGTCAATGTTCAGTTTTCTGGAATCCAGGTAAGCATCTACATTTCTCTCCTGCATAGCCTTTTCCAAAGTTCCCATATAAACTTCCGGATATGCTTTTACTGGATTGGCATTTAACATTTCAGCTCTCTGTGCCACAAAGTCCGGTAGTTCTGTAAATCCAAAGGAATCTACATAGTATGCGGTTAATCTACCGCCCCGGTTCGTAATGATCACATCACTGACTGACATAGAGTGTCCGGTAAAATCGTTTGGTCGTTCTATATTAAAACGCTCAAAAAGATTGTCCAGTGTCGTAGCATCTCTCAGTCTTTCACTGTAAACCATCTGATAGTCTTTGCCATCTACGGTAAATCCCATTTCTTTTGCCGCTTCCAGACTTAAAAACTGATATCCTCTTTCTTCCTGGCCACTGTTGATCTGATAAATACCATAACGGTTTCCATCACTCTCTAAAAGAAGTGTTTCTTTGATTTTTGCCTTTTCTTCCGGTGTCATAACCGTTTCCTGACTTCTCCGATAATTTTCCCATTCAAATTTCGTCACTCCGAATAACCCGTCATGCTGTAAAATGTCCCGTTCCAGATTCATAACCCTCTGTGACTGCTCCTGACCGCCAACTGCTCCGGTCAGCCCGTAAACTGTTACTCCATCATGGTGCAGTTCCACTGCCCGTTCCCTGGTAAGCGGAAGCATACTCTCCGAATAAAATCCGGCTTCATGCAATTCTGATAAGCCGATCATCGAATCCGGCAGACTGTCAATCTGTTCCTCCGCTTCTCCAATCAGTTTTAGTACCGCTTCTCTGTTTCCATCCAGAATAGATTCTGCAAGATTCTCTACCAGTTTTTCCATTGCTTTCCTGTCATCCAGTTTATAAGCAAAATTCACGATAAGATTTCTCTGGTCATTGCTGAAAATCGTCCGTTCCTGCTCCAGACGGTTAATGGTCTGTTCTGCATACTGCATGGCACTCATTTCTTCTGTCTGCTCCACAACATCTGCTTCCTGCTCTGGTCTTTCTATCTGAAGTTCTCTGAGCTTTTCCTCAATCTGTCCGATCATATCAGCAGAAGTCTTACGGATGGTGTCCATAGAAGCACGAAGCTCTTTCATATTTTTACCGGAAGACCAGCTTGCAATATAAGAAAAGGAATACTCTGATGTATCCAATCCAAAATGGTTGCATACCACATAGGCAACACTTTCTGCTTCCACTTCCCTTGTAAGCTGGTCTTTTACAATGCCCTCTGCTTCCATCTGGTCACGATCATGTAATACTGCATGTGCGGTTTCATGCACCGCTGTTTTCATGGTCTGTGCCTCACTCATGCCAAGTTGGACAGCAATATATTTATCGACAAGCTGATAAAAGCCTTTTGCTTCCCCGTCAATCTCAATAAAGCGGATAGGAACTGGGGCAACCATTTTTAATGCTTCCATAAAATTATGGTAGATTAGAACATCCCCCTCCAGTTCTGATACCTCAAACTCTGGAATCGGTTCTCCTGTGGTCTGGCTGACATCAAATACTGTCGTAACCCGGAATCTTGTAATGACACGCTCTACTACTTCTGTTTCCGGCTGTCCATCTTCCCCGATCACAATCTCGCCAGTGTCCGGATCAGTCTTTTCAATCTCCTGTTTCTCTTTATACGGAGCCGGGGCAATAATCTGGATGCCCTTTTCCCCTCTTTTTACCTGCCGGTTGAATTTCTTCTGCCATGCCTGATACCCGGCTACCAGTGTTGCTTCCGGTTTCTGCATGGCGATCAACAATGTATTATTAAAACTGTAATTATGGAACTTTGCCATTGTGTTCAGATATTCGGTATATTTTTCTGATGTGAATATTTCTGCAACGCCCTGTTCCAACTGCTCTGTAATCTGCTTTAACTGTTCTTCTCTGTTTGCCATAATCAAATCCTCCATAGAAAAATCCCGCCAAAGCTCTGGTCACTCTGACGGGATACCCTTTATAACTCCTGTTCATGTTTCTTTTTGGGCTTCTGATGTGTTTCACCTGCCTGTTGTTTCTGTTCTTTGAGTCTTTCCAAAACAGACGTTTTATGAACACTGTCTGCGATTCTGTCCTGACGTTCCTCTGGCACATTTACTTCCGGATTTTCCCCGATACCCTCATCCGCCAGAAGATTTTCTCCCCCTTTCTCATCCATATTGAGCATGGCATTTAATTCTGCCAGACGTTCCATTTTTTCACTCAGTTCCGCTTCTTTCGGAAATGGCTTCTGTACCTCTTCCTGTGCAGTCTTTAACTGCTGTTGTACCGTTTCCAGATTCTGCTCGGTATCTGCCAGCTTTTTCTCGATTGCAGAAAGTGCATTATGAATCCTCTGGATATTACCCAGAGTATCCTTTCCGAACTCAATCTTATAAGAACATTTTCCCTTGAGCGTCATGGTATAAGTATTCGACAGGAAATTATATTCTGAAGAAAGTGCAAAACCATGATATTCTCCGATCTGCCCGGCTGATTTTACAGACTTCAAACCGGATGCTGCTGAAATGAGTGCAACTCCTGCTTCTTTTTTATCTGTATACAGCTTTCCACCGACTGTCATTGCAAAGTGGTCATTATCCTGTAAATCTATTCCTTTTACTACATCTGCATCCACACGCATACCGGCAATCTTCTCTTTTAATGCGGTAATCTGTACTGGATACCGCTTTGCAATATCCGATTCCAGACGATAGATCTGACTGGTGTGGTTCGCTTTCAGAAGTTTCAGCTTACTTACCTGCACATCCAGATCCATTTTCTCCTTAATATATTCGTTACCCGTTGCCAGTGCTTTGATCTCTGCATAGGACAATGCCGTATCATCCACATCCTCACAGGCACGAACCGGGGATTTACTGGTCATAATCTGCGAAATAAACTTCTGTTTGTTTTCCAGAATCTGCCACATGTACGAATCGAAAGTATTTTCCGTTACATACCGAAAGATTTTTACCTTATCATTCTGGTTTCCCTGTCTGAGAATACGTCCCTCCTGCTGTTCCAGGTCAGACGGTTTCCAAGGACAGTCCAGATGATGCAGTGCAAGTAGTCTGTCCTGAACGTTGGTACCAGCACCGAGTTTCGGAGTGGAACCCATCAGGATTCTTACCTGTCCGGCCCGCACCTTTGCAAACAGCTCCGCTTTTCTTACTTCCGTATTATACTCATGAATAAATGCGATCTCCTCTTTCGGAATACCCCGTTCTACCAGCTTATTTCTCACATCATCATAAACATTGAATGTTCCGTCATTTTTCGGTGTACTGAGGTCACAGAAGATCAACTGGGTAGCCTGTGTATCTTTTCCGTCCTCCCATACCTGGAAAGCATTCTCCACACAGGCATTTACCTTGCTTTCCCCTGCATCCGGCAACATATCATTTAAAAGCCTCTGGTCTAATGCACATTTTCTTCCGTCATTGGTAATCTTGAGCATGTTATCTACCCTTGGATCTACCACACCGCCACGAACCTTTTCTGCACGTTCTGAAAAGGCTTCCACCATTTCTTTCTGTTCCTCGCTCGGCTTTAATACTTCATTGATATATTCTGCTTCCGGTACAGGAAGATTCAGCATATCTGCAGTCTGAATATCCGCAGCTTCTTTAAATATGGAGATCAGCTCTGGAAGATTAAAAAAACGGGCAAATCGTGTTTTTGCACGATAGCCCGTCCCTTCCGGTGACAATTCGATTGCTGTAACTGTTTCTCCAAAAGTCGCTGCCCACGAATCAAAATGTCCCATTCCCATATTCATTAAAGTATCATACTGGAGGTATCTCATAATGGTGTATAACTCAGTCATGCTGTTTGATACGGGTGTTCCCGTTGCAAACGTAATTCCTTTTCCTCCGGTTATCTCATCCATATACCTGCATTTCATAAACATATCCGAACTTTTTTGTGCATCGGTCTGTGAAATACCTGCCACATTCCGCATTTTTGTGTATAAAAAAAGGTTCTTATAGTTGTGGCTCTCGTCCACAAACAGCCTGTCAATGCCAAGCTGTTCAAAAGTAACCACATCATCTTTTCGTGTCTGGTCATTCAGTTTTTCCAGTTTTGCTTTCAATGTTTTCTTTGTCTTTTCCATCTGCTTGACCGTATATTGCTGTCCTGCTTCCTCTTTTGCCGCCTCAATAGAAAAAGTAATATCTGCAATCTGATCCTTCAGCAATGCAATCTGTCTTTCTCTGGAAAGTGGAATTTTCTCGAACTGGCTGTGTGCAATGATAACTGCATCATAATCACCAGTTGCGATTCTGGAACAAAACCGTTTTCTGTTTGCCGGTTCAAAATCTTTCTTCGTTGCCACCAGAATATTTGCTCCCGGATACAAGCGTAAGAAATCGCTTCCCCACTGTTCCAGCAAATGATTTGGAACCACATAAAGGTTCTTTTGTGCCAGTCCCAGACGCTTGCTCTCCATACCGGCTGCGATCATCTGAAACGTCTTGCCTGCACCTACGCAGTGTGCGAGCAGTGTATTATTTCCATAAAGGATATGTGCCACTGCATTTTTCTGATGCTCCATCAGCTTAATTTCCGGATTCATTCCCACAAACTGGATATGACTGCCATCATATTCCCTTGGCCGGATGCTGTTAAACCGTTCATTATAAATTTTACAGAGTGTTTCCCGTCGGCTCATATCCTTAAAGATCCACTCTTTAAATTCCTCCCGGATCAGTTCCTGCTTCTGCTGTGCCAGGGTGGTTTCTTTCCGGTTCAGTACCCGGTGTTCCCCATTTGCATCATGTATTGTGTCATAGATTTTTGTGTCACGCAGATTCAGGGCATCTTCCAACAGCCTGTAAGCATTTGCCCTCTGTGTTCCGTAAGTTGCCGTAGAAAGCGGGTTATTGCTGCTGTCCACATTCTTTCCTTTTATGTTCCATTGTCCAGTCACTTCCGCATACTGGACTTTGATACGCTCATAATTGATATGCTGTCGTGGTGTATGGAATGTCTCTGCCATGAACTCTGTAATATAGTCTGGAGAAATCCATGTTGTACCAAGCCTTGCTTCAATCTCGGAAGCATCCAGATCTTTCGGCTGTACTCGTTCCAGTGCCTGTACATTGATCATATATTCCGGGTGGTTTTCTGCAAACTGCCTTGCAATGTTCAGCTTCTCCCTGACATTCCCGGAAAGATACTCATCGGATGGCTCCCATTTATCCGTAAGCGGATTCTTGAAGATAACACCCGTAAGCTCCTCTGTGACCTCCTCCACTGTTTTTCCGGTAAGCTCCATCATATAAGGAATATCTACTTTTGCCTTTTCCCCGATGGATACCGCCAGTGCCTCACTTGCAGTATCTACCGATGTTACCGGCTCTGCCCTGCGGATTGTCCTTTTCGTAAATATGTCTGCTTTCCGCTTCAACTCGCCCTTTTCGTCCAAAAATTCAAGGGAAGTTAAAAGGCAATAGCTGCTGTCCATGCTGAACGCTCTTTTATTCGCATTGCTGCTGAGTAGTCCATACTTGGCAGTAAAGCTGTCATAAACCTGATTCAATTCAGCCTGTAAGCTGGCAACCTCTTCATCACTGCATTCTTCCAACTGCCGTTCCAGAAGCCTGTTTGTTGCATCCCGGATGGCAACCATGCCCCTGACACGTTCGCCTGTCACAACGGGAAGTTCCATCTTATTCATAACAGAATTTTCCCTGTAATAAATATCCTCTCCGACAAGTGCAAAGCTAAAGTTCTTAATGTTCGGATCTGCCGGTATGGATACCACCTGTTCTTCCAGTTCCGTATCCGAAATCTCCTGCTCTGTGATGGTTCCCTGGATATGCTTTACCGCTTCTTTTAACTGCTCTGCCAGATCTGCTCCCTCTTTTGCCTTTACTGTCACTTCCTGTTTTCCGTACTGGGTACTTTCTGTTGTAAAATCTCCAAGCACCATTTCCGGATGATCAGCAAAATAGGAATTGACTGTATAGCCTTCCGGTGTAGTTTTTAACTGTACCCAGTCTGGTTCTGTAATTGCAGCCCTGTCCCTTTTCTGGAAAAACAGAATATCCGCAACCACACTGGTATTGGCATTTCTCTGGAAAGCATTGTTCGGTAAGCGTATTGCCCCAAGCAGGTCTGCCCGGTTTGCAAAATACTGTCGGACTTCCGGATTCTGTTTATCCATTGTACCGCTTGATGTGACAACTGCCACCACTCCGCCCGGACGTACCAGGTCTAAGGATTTTGCAATAAAATAATCATGGATCATAAAGTGGTATCTGTCATATTTGCGGTCACTGACCTGATATGCCCCAAACGGTACATTTCCAATCACGCAGTCAAAAAAGCTGTCCGGGTAACTGGTTTCCTCAAATCCCTGTACTGCAATCCTATTCTTCTGGTAAAGCTGTTTTGCAATTTGCCCGGAAACCGGATCAAGCTCCACGCCGTACATATTTGTGGCACTCATGCTTTCCGGTAAAAGTCCCATAAAGTTACCTACTCCACAGGATGGCTCCAGGATATTTCCCTGTTTCAGTCCCATGTTGTCAAGTGCTTCATACATTGCTTTGATGACTGTCGGGGAAGTATAAAAAGCGTTCAGGGTTGACGCCCTTGCTGCACTGTATTCTTCTGATGTAAGGACTCCTTTTAACTGCGTGTATTCCTCTGCCCAAGCACTGTTTCTTTCTTCAAAAGCCTGTGGAATACCGCCCCAGCCAACATATCTTGACAACACTTCCTGTTCTTCCGGTGTTGCCAATCTCTGCTCCTGTTCCAGTTCTTTCAACAGCCGGATAGCTTCCATATTTGCTTTAAACTTTGCCTTCGGACCGCCAGAGCCAAGATCATCGTCCGTAATATGGAAATTATGAGGTTCCTGCTCTACAATCTGTTCTTTTATATCTTCCGGTTCTATTTCTTCCTCTGGTTTTATTTCCGGTTCTTCTTCTGGTTCACTGATAATTTGCTCCGGTTCCGTATCTTCTATATCTTCTTCTGGTTCGGAAGCACTCACAATATCAAATAAAGACATCTGGTATCCATTTAAGCCATCTGCCTGATCTGGTACTTCCTGTACCGGGAAAATCGTATAGCTGCCTTCCACATACTGATGTACTTCCGTCAAAAGCTGTAATTTCTTCTCATAAGTTTCATTCACTGCTTCAAAATCCAATGGCAGCATTGCCAGGGCATCATCCATCGCCTGTAACAGTTTCTGCGACTGCTCCGAATCATTCAGCATAACAGGAAGTTCTTTTCTTGCTTCTTCATTAAAGAAATCCTGCTTAAACGGACGCTCGATTTCTTCTGGCATTCTTGCATAAAAACTGATTACTTTTCCTGCAATCCGTTCCCTCTCATATTCCGGCATACGGGAATAATCTGCAGAACGTAAGAACTGCTGATTATCAATCAGATAGCCGATTCTTTTTGCAACTTTTGCCCAGGGCAGCAACACCGAGGTATCTGGATTCCCATAGTCCCCTCTCTCCAGTTTCAAACCTTTCCCGTCATAATCTGCATGTGAATTATCTGCCCCACATAAAGCATGGCTCTGACCGCCTATCCCATATTTTTCCTTGATAAAATCTGTCCTTGCCTTATCATCTTCATTCAGGAGATAAAAAGAATAGGTAGAAAGCCTTCCATCCGAATATGGCCCTCCACCGGCAAGAAAAGCATCTATTTCATCCTGCGTAATAAATACCTTATGTTCCTGCCATGTGAATTCATCTCTTGCACTGTATGGAATTACTTCTGCAGCAAATTTCTGAAACTGACCGGATATTCTGATCGGATTATAGGTGCGGAACCGCATAATGCTTTTATCTTCCTCATAAGCCATCGCCAGTCCTTCCAGACGCTCATTCAGATCTGCCAGCCACTGCGGATCTGTCAGTTTCTCTTCCAGATAATCAGTAATTTCTGGATAAATACTGTGAAGATGTGGCAAATCTTCTTCATCAAAGACAAGTTCTGCTACCCCCTCTGCCATATCCGCTTTCATATAGGCAAGTGCCTGGGCATGTTCCTTTATTGCATTCTCCCTTGCAACATCAAGTACGGACTGCGGTGCATACTCGCCTTGTTTCAAAAGCTGATGGATACGACCACTCACATCTTCCCAGGATAAAAACGCTTTATCCAGAATCTGATCAGTAACGGTATGCCCTACTGCAATCTGCAATCCCGTTTCGTCAAACCAGACAGAATATTCCATTCCATTGATTTCAAAACCTTTTCCACCAGTTCCATACTCCCGCTTTACAAACTCCGTATATTCTTCCGGTGTCTGTTCACTCATAAAATTATAGATAATACGAAGCTGGCTTTTACTTCGGTTTCCCCCGGTTCTTAAAACCTCATCAACCACTTCACTTGGAATGGCAATCTCCCCTGCATAGAGGGCAGCTATTCTGTTTTCAATTTCCCTTTTCTGTTCATTTACAGATGGAAGTTCGGGCAAAGATAAAGCAGAGGCGATTTCTTCCTCTGCTTTACTTAACTGATCTTCACTTGTGTCTTCAATTAGTTGTATACCAATTCCGTCAAGATGCTCTCTTCCGCTGTTGCCATCAGACTGTTCATATGGGCTGTCCACGCCATCGGGTTCTCCTCTTTCGACGGTGCCGGATTCTTCTCCAACAGTTTCTCCATCTGTACTTCCAATCTCTTCTGTGCTGTTTTCTCGATCTCCTCCAGATGACGGTTCAGTTTCCCAGTCAGCAACAGGCTCTGATACAGGCTGTTCTTGTGTTCCTTCAGAAATGTCCTCCGCAGCATTCCGTATTTCCCGATCTGTGCTTCTGTCTCCTGGATTGTCAGATTCGGAAACAGATAATCCCCTTTGCGATGATATGTCAGTTCCATGCTCATTTCCTCCTTCATTTTCCTGTGGATATTCGTTTTCTATGATTCTGTTGTTGTTTTCTTCGCTTTCGCGAATTAACGTGTTAAATTTATTATAATTCCTTTCTTCCGAATTTTCAATACCCTTTTTCATTTCTTCTAATGAAATACGGTGTACAAATCTTCCAATATCCACTAACACAGACTCACTGGCCATGCTCGTTGCATTTCCAATAAATGTCAGCACTGATAAGCTGTTATAATCTGTGATATGTACAAAGTCCATTTCTTCCTGCCGTTCCAACGGATCAAGCCCACATCTGGAAGCCAGAGTATAATAAATGCTATCTGTCAACAGACTGCGAAATTCGCTGCGGATGGTATCTTCTTCCAGCTCCTCCAGGTACGTTCCTTCTGTCATATACGTCAAGCCATCCAGATATTCATCCAGGTTTTCTTCCACCATGTATTTTGCTGTTGCCATCAGTGCATCAGAAAGATTTCCTGCGTCCTTAGCTTCCAGTCCGTAAACTTCTTCTAAATGGTTTAATAAGGCATCTTGTTGTTTCTCCTGCAACTGCCACAAATACGGTGTTCTTCCACCTTTTACCTTATGAGTATCCTGAATATCAAATACATACCGGAGTCTTGTTTTCTGCATGGTTTCATCTAAAAGAGCAATTCCCTTTGCTCCTCGATTTACCCACCGCAGCATTTTTTCATTCCATAATTCCAAAGAAGCACAGGCAGTTGCTTTTGGACGCTGTGCGTGGATCAAAAGCTGATCCATAAATGGATACCGATACAGTCTGGCCGCAGTATCCAGATAATTCATCCAGTCTCTCGGTGAACTGCTGATACGGGTTGCATGATATTCTGCAAGTCCCCGTATCTCATCTAAATGAGCCATAACTCATTCCTCCTTCCGTCTGTGCTTTATTTCTTCTTTTTAGGAAACTCAAGACTGAATCTGGCTTTTCCATCTTCCAGCCCCAGTACCAGATCGGCATCAAATTTGCTGTCTTTTTTCTTGGAATACAGTCCTTTCACATGGGTACGCCCCTTTTTCAGAAGCTCCACCGCCATCTTTTTATCCATCGACTTTTTCATATTTTCCAGAAAGCGGTTCGACTTCCACAGAGCAAACTGACAGTTTCTGTCAGAACAGTAATAATTGATTTTTCCCTCGTATACTTCTGAACCACACACTGGGCATTTTCCAATCACTTCCCTTGCAGTCTGAAAACGATTCCGTTCTTCTTCCGGGATTGCCCTGCACAAAGAAAGAATCTCATTAATCATGGATACAATCCCATTCATAAATTCATCTTCCTGGATTTTCCCCTTTTCCATCATCAGAAGCTGATTCTCCCATTCTGCTGTCAGGCTTGCAGATTTCAGATTCTCCGGCATTACATGAATCAACTCACATCCTGCTACTGTAGGAAGAATCTGTTTTCCTTTACGTTCTGCATAGCCAGAAACTACCAGCTTTTCGATGATATTGGCTCTGGTTGCCGGTGTCCCAAGTCCTTTTTTCTCTGTTTCAGAATCAAATTCCTTATTCCCTGCTGTTTCCATTGCAGCAAGCAGGGTATCTTCGGTAAACATCTTCGGCGGAGAAGTGTAATGTGTACTCTTCTCTGCTTTCACAGAGGCAAGAGTCATTCCTTCCTCATATCCTTCTGGAAGTTCTGTCTTATGATCCGGTTCATCAGATTTCTTATCCTTTACACAGTATTTCCGAAAGGCTTCTTCCACTTCTTTGAAGCCCATCTGCACAGGCAGCTTCCCTTTTGCAGTAAACTCATGTTCTTTGCACTGTACGGAAATTTCTGTCTGCTCATAAAGGTACTCTTCCCCTGTTGCCTGAACAAGCTGCTGTCCGATCAGCATCAGCAGATTTTTCTTTCCACTGGAAAGTCCTCCCATGCCTTTTTCCATTGCTTCTTTTGTCGGCAGTATTGCATGATGATCAGATACCTTTGCATTATTAACCACACGATCTATGTTTTCTCCAGTCTGTTCAGATTTCAGAAACGGAAGAAAATCTGTCATGCCTTCGACAAGCATTTTTACCGTTTCTTTCATATCTTCGGTTACATACTGACTGTCTGTTCTCGGATAGGTAACCATCTTTTCTTCGTACAGCTCCTGCAGCATATCCAGTGTCTTCTGGGCAGTGTATCCGAAAAAACGATTTGCTTCCCTCTGCAGACTGGTCAGATCATAAAGTTTTGGTGGGAAAGTCTTTTTCTGTTCTCTTTTTACCCTTGTGACCAGTGCTTCTGCCCCATCACAAAGTTTTCTTAATTCTTCCGCTTCCGTTTCTAACGGGATACTCTCTGACGTTACCGTAAGTTTCCCATCTGACAGGGAAACCTTATAATAGGCTTCTTTCTTGAAATGCTCAATTTTCTCTTTTCTTTCTGTCAGCATGGCAAGCGTTGGTGTCTGCACTCTGCCAACTACCAGACGTTTAAAATATCTGGTTGTGTAAGCTCTCGTTGCATTCATTCCAATCAGCCAGTCCGCCTGTGCCCTGCATACCGCAGCATTACAAAGCCCTGCATATTCTCTCCCGTCATTTAGGGACTGGAATCCTTTCAGGATCGCTTCATCTTCCATTGAGCTGATCCACAGACGCTTCACTGGTTTTCGACAGTCTGCCAGATCATAAACTCTTTTAAAAATCAGTTCTCCTTCTCTTCCAGCATCACAGCCATTAACCAGATACGCTACATCTTCCCGGTTCATTAAGCTACACAACACTTCAAACTGCTTCTTTTTATCTTCTGATACCTGTACTTTCCATACTTCCGGGATGATCGGCAAATCCTCAAACTGCCATTTTGCATATTTTTCGTCATAAATTTCCGGTGGTGCATATTCTGCCAGGTGTCCCAGACACCAACTGACAATGCAACTGTTCCCCTCCAGATACCCATCCTCTCTCTGATAAGCAGATAAATTTTTTGCAAGACTCTGTGCCACACTTGGTTTCTCTGCAATTACTAAAAATTTCGCCATATTTTCCTCCTGTTCCTGTCAAAAAGGCAGTCCATAAAGAACTGCCCTTTCTCCATACCTTATGATTTTTCGTTATTTCTGCTGGTCTTCTGCATTTTCTTCATCTTCATTGATGTAACTGTCATCAGCAAATTCCAGACCTTCCTCTACAATTCCGTCCTCTTTTTTCTTTCGGAATTTACTTAAAGCAAAAGCAGCTAAAACGCCGAATGCCAGCACAATGCCTCCACCCAGGACTGCAGAACCAAACATTTTATTACCACTGGATTCCTGTTTTACTTCTGTTTCTGGCTGTACGGTAGTTTCCGGTTCTGGTGTTGTGGTTATTTCCGGAAGAACAACTGCAGATTCCTCTTTTTTCTCAGTTTCTTCATTTTCATCTAAGAACTCTGCCAGATCCTGTTCATCTACCAGTGACATCATGTACACATTTTCAGAAGTACCGGAACGGTCAATAACCATATAAAAGGTATTTCCATTCTTTGTCTGGACAGTCAGAAACTGCTTGGAGCTGTCATTCTCCTTATCATCCACAAGTTGTCCGTTTCCCGGCGTGGAAAATGGTGTTCCCTCTGTGGCAGGCTGCTCCGCCGGCTGTTCTTCTATCACCTGTTCCGCAGTTTCAGCCTGCTCTGCGTTTTCATTTGCCTGTGCAAAAGCGGTCACACTGGCAGAACCAATCAGCATCGTTGCCGACAACATAATCATTAAAACTTTTTTCATTACTTTATTCTTCATCTTCCAAATCCTCTCTTTCTTCTATCAGTCCGGTTGACATTTCGCTATCCATATTTTCTTCTTTCTTTATACCCGTTTCAGAACTATCCATAGAAAGATTGCCCTCTTCATCAAACTGCATGGTAACTGTTCCGTTCTGAATTCCATCCAGAAAAGTCAGCATCTTTCGGCTGTCCATCTTCATGGAACGGATTGCCTTAATAATTTCTGCATCTTCCATCTGCTTTTTCTGGATTCTCAGTTGCCTTACATGCTCCTGCAGTTCCAGAATCTTGTTTTCAGTTTTCTGAATGTCATCCAGAACCTTTTTTAACCGCATATTCATCTCTTGTTCGCTCCCTTCTAGTGAAGTCTGCCAAATGCCATAAAATGTTGCTGCCAGTAAGAACTTGCAATGCTTGTATATTGAATCGGATTTCCACAATGAATCATCATGTTATTTCCTACATAAATTCCAACATGGCTCGCTCCCGGCGTATCATAAGTTCCCTGGAAAAAGATTAGATCTCCCGGCTTTGCATCAGATGGAGATACATAGGAACAATAAGAACGAAGCCCGTCCGCTGTTGTTCTTCCCACGTTCCATCCATTTCCGCAATTATTGATTACCCAGCATACAAAACCAGAGCAGTCAAAACTGGTAGATGGCGATGCACCGCCCCAGACATACGGATAACCAAGATATTTTTCCGCTTCCCGGATCATCTTGGCAAACTGCGGATCAGAAAGTGCTTCTGCCGGAATATCATATCCAAAGCCTGCCCCACCTGTCGGAATTGTGTTAAGGTCAAACAGATAATCACGATTTCCATAGTATTTGTTGTAAGCGTCATACTGCTCCTGTTCCTTATCTGTCATACGGTTTCTTAAAACTGCATCCAGGTTATGGTTCGTAAGTGTTACATCCAGCCGGTTCACTTCTCTTGTTGTCGTTACTTCCACTTCCTGACTTCCATTGCTGTCTGCTATGTATGCTTCCCAGGTCCGATGCCCATGTGCTGACGCAGAAGCATGATCGCCATAAAATACATCAAACTGCACACCATACTGTGCAAAATTTCCGGTATCCTCAACTACATACTCCACGCCATTCATAATGACATGGGTTCCCATTGGCACAAATGGATTGGAAGCATCTACCGCAATCGTATGATTTGCCTGTGGATAGGCTCCACTTGCTGTCGGGCCTCCACTCCACTGTCCGCAACAGATCGGGCAGTTACAATATCCACTGGTTACAACCTGTCCCAATGATTCTCCAACCCTGACCGTTTTCTTTTCTGTTACGGTTTCTCGTGTCGAATCCGTATATAAGCCATACTGTTCCTTAAAAATATCCTGAATCTCATCTGCAACCTCTGCATAGGTAAAACCGCCGTACTTGACTGTCAGATAAGAAATGAGTTGATACGGATTGTGTCCGATCTCATCAATCTGGAACTGGAACTCGTCATAATCGGAATGGTTTGTTTTCATCTGATTGATCTGTTCATTCAGTGCATTTTCCAAAGCCACATAAGCATTTTCCGCAGCATAAATATCTGCATCCTCGCTGGAATAACTGGTAGAAATAATAGCATTGGAACTTCCTTGGAATAACGCAGCACAGCTTGACAGACTCGTCGCCATCAACGCAAACAGCAGAACCAGAACTCCTATGGACAGGAGGATATTCCTGTTCTGTGCCACAAGCTCCTTGACCGCAGCTTTGGCTTTTTCTGTAAATCGCTGTGCATTTACAAGCACTGCATCTTTCACAGCCTTTCCCTGTTTCGCAGCCTGATACTGCTTCTGGTAACGCTTTTTCTGCAATAATTTCTTTAAGGCAGACTGCTTTTTCTGCTCTGCTTCTTTCTGAACCGCCCTTTTTGCTTCATCGGAAGCACTGGTGCCAAACTGCAGGCGGAATTTTTCTGTTTCTTCCAGAACAGATTCCCTTAACCGGTTATTTCTCTGTCGGTTCTCTTTCAATCGTTCCCGAACGTAAACAGACTTTCTTGCAAGACTTTCTCCTGCAAGCTCCATCTGACCTGCCGCATCAAGAGCAGCATTATCATCGGTATCTTCTCTGACCTTTTTCTGACCATAATCAGATACCGTTTCCGAAACGGCGGAAGCTCCCCTTTTTGCCATCCCACTGCCAGGAATCACACCCTTGCTTTCATCTTCAAAGGAAAGCCGGGATTTTGATTTCTTCTGTTCTTTTCGTATCTGTTCCCTTTTTGTCTTGCCTTTGATCTCTTCCCGAAAATCTTCCATTGATTTTTCATCAACTTCTGACTTTTCATGGTAGCGTTTCTGCTCTTTTGCTGCATAGGCTGTGACCATCTTTTTCTTTCGATTCTGCCTGTCCGTTTCTGTTATTTCAGAATCACGTTCAAATTTCCGTTCCGGATGCCCCCGGATACTTTCTTTCCGAAGTCTGGAACGTGAAACAGACGGAGATTTCTCCCCGCCTGCTTTATCATCACTCATTTCTGAGTTTTCCATTTCTTCCGCTTCTGCAATTTCTTCCTGTTCCAGAAAAGCATGTCTGGACTGCAGCCTGTGCTTTCCTTCTGTCACTTCCTCAACCGTTTCTTCTGCAGTATGAGTTTTTCTGACCTTTCCAAAGTCCAGCTCCTGTTCCCTGTGTCCGGCTGTTTTCTTCTCATCTGCCTCACGCCCGGTAATTCGCTTTTCCTTTTTACTGCGAAGATTTTTTTCCCGGAGTCCATCCCTGCTCATCTTCTGGACAGTCTTGTCCCTTGCTTTATATTCATGCTCTTGCATGGTCATCATCTCCTGATCTATGGTAATTTTCCGTTATTTTTCTTTGCAACCAGTACCATACGCCCATTTTTCTGGGAATACTCACAAGTAGACAGTGTAAGTAACTTATCTCTGTATTTTGCTGTTGTTCCTGTTTGATAAAGTGATTTTTCCTTAACGGAGGCAACAAATTTTTTATAATCATCCACTGTTCCCGCTTTGATAAAACTGTAATAATCAAAATCATTTCCTGTATAAACGGGTGTTGTAAATACTGCAAATATCTGATACTGTTCATTTCCCCATATCGTGCGGAACAGGATTGTCGGATGTTCTTCATAAAATCCTTCGTCCTTATATTTTTCAAGGTCAGCAAACATCTTCCCACTGTTCATGTGATGTCCATATATGATCAGATTGTCCGAATCTCCTGGTACACATTCCTCTGCCAGAAATAAACAGCCATTTGCAGAATATTCCCCGTTAAAATCCCGATGCAGATAATAATTTTTATCTCCGGGCCGGTACATGACCGGATAATCTATTCTCGTCCCATCAATGGTCAGCCAGCCAATACAATCTGAATTTTCTTCATGCAATGCCAAAATTCCAGCATCTACCTCTAAATCGTCGGAAGTATCTTCTTCTGGATCGTCCTCTTTTTCCTGCATAAGTTCCTGCAACTCTTGCTGTAATTGGTTATCCTGTCTTTCCTGCATAAAAAATCCCATCAGGAAATACAGACTGATCGTAAGCAATATAACGGATATAGAAAGTAACAATCCTGCCACCCATTTTCTCATACTCTGCTGTCACCTCTTTAACTATCATCTCTGCCTTTGATGCCGAGTTTTTCACGCTTCTCTACATCTTCCGGCTTCGATGACATTAACGCATAAAGCATAAGGGTATTATCGAATCTGTCCTTAAATGGAATAATTGTATTTCCATAAAAAATCAGCCCTTCTCCCTCTCCACTGTTTGTTACATAGGAAAGCTGGTGTGTTGAAATATTAAGCTGTTTTGCCAGAATCTGTCGATCCCCGGATGCCTGGTTGAGCATCAGGATAAAATCTGAGTTTTCAAAGATATTCTCGATTTCCCTTGATGCAAGCAGATCTTTTACGTTCTGCGTGATACCAGTCGGAATACCTCCCCACTTCCTGAATCTCTTCCAGATTTCCACACTGTACGCTGCTGTCTGTTCCTCTTTCAGCAACAGATGGAACTCATCAATGTAATATCTGGTAGACTTATGAGCAGAACGATTGACTGTTACCCTGTTCCAAACCTGATCCTGAACAATCAACATGCCAAGTTTTTTAAGCTGTTTACCAAGGTCTTTAATATCGAAACATACCAGACGATTGTTCAACTCTACATTTGTGCGGTGATTAAACACCTTCAGGGAACCATTTACATAGATTTCCAGTGCTGTTGCCAGCCGCTGCGACTCTGTCTCTTCCTGTTTGCGAAGCAGATTATATAAATCTTCCAGAATTGGCATTTTCTCTGGAACCGGATCAGCAAGATAGTCCTGATATACCAGACGTACACATCGGTCAATGATTGTTTTTTCCACTGGTTCCAGACCATTTTTCCCTCCTACTACCAGTTCACAAAGCGAAAGGATAAAATCTGATTTCAGAGATAACGGATCGTCATCATCCGCATAATTGATATTAATGTCCATTGGATTGATGTAATCATGACTGGTCGGAGAAATACGGATAACCTGCCCGTTAAATGCCCGGACTAACGGAAAATATTCTCCCTCCGGATCACAGATAATAATGTCGTCTTTTGTGACAATAAATACATTGGTAATCTCTCTTTTTGCTGCAAAAGATTTACCAGATCCAGGAGTACCAAGTATCAGCCCATTTGGATTCTTCAGCTTTTTCCGGTCTGCCATGATCAGGTTATTAGACAGGGCATTTAACCCATAATAGATAGATTCCCCACCCATAAACAGTTCCTGCGTTGTAAATGGAACAAAAATAGCTGTCGATGTGGTAGTCAATGCCCGCTTGATCGGAATCCAGTTTCTTCCAAGTGGCAAACTGCTCATAAGGCCCTGTTCCTGCTGATAGTCCAATCTTTTTAATGCACAGTTATATTTCTGTGCAATACCTGCCGTCTGGAATACCACATTTTCCAGCTCCTGTTTATTTTTCGCTGTATTTAAAAACACCAAAGTCACAAGAAACATTCTTTCATTTCTCGACTGTAAATCTTCCAGAAGTCTTTTCGCTTCCCCTCCGTATGTATTCAGGTCAGATGGAATAATATCCATATCATATCCGGAGCGTACCGCTTTTTTCTGTTCCTCAATTTTCATGCGGTTAATGTCCGTAACCTTACTCTTGACCAATTTGATTGCTTTCATCTGGTCGATGGACTGGATATGCAGATTAACAAGCAGGTTACAGTCCATTTCCAGAAATTCAGCAAGCATTTTATCCGTCAGCTCTGGTGCCAGAATCTGCAGATAGGATACTGCTCCGATGGTATCTCCCATCTGAAAATCCTTTCCATTTTTGAACAGGAAACTGGATGGTGCAATATAATCCTTTGTATTCAGCCCGGTACGCAGCATATCATCATAGCTGAACTTGAATGGTACTTTGACATTCTGGTTGAATGTTTCATACATGATCTGCAAACGCTCCACACCATTTAACGGATACGCAGATACCCCGAAAACTTTAAAATTATTTAGTATGTCTGTTTCGATACGTTCCAGTTTTGGTTTTGCTTCCCGGATATTGTCAGCTTCAATTCCAAATGTAATGTACTTGGTTCTGACAAGACCATTATTTCCTTTTGCCAACTGATTTCTGAGCATCTGGGCAAACTCCATACGCAGATCATCAAAACTGTCATTCTGCTTTTTAATACGGATCACATCTTCATATTCCGTCATGTTGCTGTGATGATTGATAAAGGACAACTGAAAATGGATGGTACTGTCAAAATAATTCAGGAAATCACACCAGTTCTCAAAAATCGCATTTTTATCCTCATTCTGTGCTAACTGATAGTTGATATCATAAAAACGAATTGTTTTTGAATAATACCCATCCTCCACACGACAGATTCCGTCTTTTCCCATTTCCCTGTATGGAATCGACTGCTGTGCGGTAATGTTTTTCCCTTTATTTCTATTGTCTTTATTCGTGCTGGATATTTGCTTTCCAGTACCTTTTTTTCCACTGGATTTTACAGAACCCGGCGGCTTTGTCTTTTTTTTATGCTTTTCTGCTTTCTTTGCCTGTTTCTGTGCTGCCTTTTCTTCACGAGCAGCCTGTTTTGCCGCCTGCTTCGCAAGTTTTCTTTCTTCCTTTTCGTGTGCCTTATGTAACTTCAGTTCATATTTCTGGGCTTTTTTCCAGGCACGTTTTTCCCGTCTGCTTAATTTACGTCTTGGTCTGCGGACACCTCGGTGTCGCTCCAGTGCTTCATACCCAGTAACCATCGGTACTCCCGTCAAACGCTGTCTGCCCTTTGTATAATCTTCTGCCTCGTCCGAATCAAACACTGGTAAACCATCATCAGAATCCTCTTCATCCAACCACCAGTCATCCGGATGGGAAAATTCTTCTATCTGCTCAGGAAGATTCTTATCGTTTCTTACTTTTTCCACGAACAGTACCTCCTTTCGCTTTTGTCATAATTCTCTTTTTTTCATAAAGGTTTTCTACCTCATATTTCCGTACCGGAGGACGGACAAATTTTACTGTAATCACGTTTTTGAGGACTTTCTCTAAAGGAAGTCCATCTTTCTCATACATGGCAAATAAAAAAGCCGGAAGCATCAACAGACACATTCCGGTTGCCGCATTACTCGAACCAATCAATCCCCTTGACAGGAAATAAAACGGAAGTCCTACTGCCGCTGCAATACCAAGGCAGATAAGCTGTCGTTTTGTAAGATTGAGAATAATTTTATTTTTTACTTTTGTCAGATCTTTTGGTACTGATACAAAAGCCATTTTCATCGTCTCCTTTTCTACATTTAGTGTGCATTAAAGATGCTCTTTGAGAAATTACCTGTTTTCATAAGACTAAAACACAGTATTACTGTATAAGCCATTACACTGAGCAGTGCTGTATGCACATTGTCTGATACCTGTATATTGGCAACCAATACAGAGTAAATGCCCACACACACCATAATAAAAAATCCCTGAAATGCCAGTGCAAACAATCCTCTTAAATAATTGCTGCCAATCTGTCCCCATTCCCGATTGCTCATAGTGGCAAATGGAATTGCACCGATTGACGAATACAGATAAATTTCTATCATACGGCCATACAAAATAACCGTTATAAAAACGGATATAACCTTTAGGCACAGACTCGCCAGAAGCGTTTCCAGTGCCAGTATAATCAGCTCTCCTATTTCCATTGATTCCATTGCTGTCTCCATCGAGGTGATTACCGAATCAATATTGATTGCCGTCTGCTGGTTGATAACACCTGCAGCCCGGTTCACTACATTCTGTCCAACATCAAAAATTGCCATTGTGATCGTAAAAGCATTGCTTACGAACCATACTGCAACCCACATCTTGAAGAAATATTTGAAAAACATCCATGTATCTATATCATGCATGTTATTCTTTTCGGTGAGCATGGAAATCAGCTCATAACACAACACAAAAGTTATGATCATTCCGGCAATCGGTACGATCACAGAATCCGACAGATTTTGGATCAAGCTGAAAATACTGCCACTCCAGCCCTGGGGCGTTTGCCCAACCTGACTTGCAATATCACCGGTTTTTTCATTCACATCGGTAAACATGTTCGTCAGGTTTGAGCTGACCATGCCTGTAAGGAGGTTACGCATCCATTCTTCTATGGACTCAAAAATCTTATCCATGCGTGTTCTCCTTTCCTACTGCCCCGGCTAAAACAAATTCGCCAGTAATGGTACAAGCTGTGTACCGATCAGAACGACACCTCCACCTGCCATAAGCTGCTTGATTCCCTGGGACTTGGCTCCGGGATTGTCATTTCCATATCCCTCCAGAAGATTGATAACTCCCCAAACTGCCAGACCAGCTCCGATTGCAACAACCAGAGTCTGTAAAATATTAATTGCGGATGTAAAAAACGCCATAATCTATGTTCTCCTTTCGTAACTGCTGTTTCATTGTGATTTTCAAACGGTTACTACTCGGAGGGTTCCGCCCTGATGGGCGGTCTTTCATGCTTACGCATATCGCTACCTCCCAAAAGGGCATAAAAAAAGAGCTATGTATGTTTTACGTTACATGCTCTGTGCCTTCATTTTCACTATTTGATTGTTTTTCCAGTTCACTGCCTTCATACACATAAAGGTCGAACGCTTCTTCCGGATTTAACCGGACTTCCATCTGATGCTTCATGTATTCTTCCACATGGAACTCATTCTTTTTATCATAATCGGATAACTGCTTATACCGTTTATGTTTTGTAATGTCAAATTTATCACTGTAAAACGGACGGACACCACGAAGCTGTAAAATACATTTATTACCGTCCATGACTGCCAGTTCATCCCGGCTCATCAGTTCTTTTCCCGTTTTCTGATAATTCAGACCATAAGACCGGCTCTGGCCTCTTGTATCAGAAGTGTTATATAAATCAATCGTTTCCTTTCCCAGTGTCTCCGAAATTTCTTTCAGAGTTGTACTTTCCTTTCCACCAAGGAACAGCATGGTATCGCAGTTGCCTGTGATAGTTTCGGCGGCATCCTTGTAAATGGTCTTGAGCTGTGATTGTGACTGCAGAATAATAGATGCGGAGATTTCTCTGCTTCGGATCGTTGCAATCAGCTTATCGAACTTCGGAATTTGACCGATATTTGCGAACTCGTCACAGAGGATTCTTACATGATAAGGCAGTCTTCCATGATGAACGTCATCGGCTCTGTCACATAACAGGTTAAAAAGCTGACTGTACATCATGGCAACCACAAAGTTAAATGTATCATCCGTATCAGAAATTACAATAAACAATGCGGTTCTTTGATCTCCAATCATATCCAGCTCCATCTCATCATAAGACATAAGTTCCCGCAGTTCCGCAATATCAAAGGGTGCGAGTCTTGCACCACAACTGATCAAAATACTTTTTGCTGTCTTTCCAGAGACAAATTGTCAAGGACTTTTTCATCAAATTCACAAAAAATCCACAAAAAAGGT
>NZ_QUGH01000022.1:0-347 GCF_003478985.1 Ruminococcus sp. AF20-12LB
ATGCAGCGGTATCTCAAAGAACACCAGCGGGATTTTATGCCGGAGGACACCAAAGCCGGGATGATACAGGCGTATCTTGATAAGTACACCGGGAGCATGGTCTGCTCCAAGCAGCTCTATAAGGAAGCCTTGAACCATGCCTTTGACGAGCCGAAGCAATGGGAAATCCGGGAAATCAACGAGATTATGAACCAGTGCATTTCTGGCTGGCGGTACTTCCCGAACCCAAGAATGTTTTCCGAATATGGCAGACAAAAGGGCTGGGAGCGTGAAAACCCGGCAACGGACTCCGGCAACCCGTCTGAAAAAACGATGGACGGTTTTGTGGAGGTCACAGAACAGATGGA
>NZ_QUGH01000022.1:357-35949 GCF_003478985.1 Ruminococcus sp. AF20-12LB
GATGGACGGTTTTGTGGAGGTCACAGAACAGATGGAGCTTACGTTCTGAAAATGGCAGCCCGTTGCACCCCCTGTTGCTATCCCGTTGCCGAGCCGGTTGCCGGGGAAAATCCCGAAACTATCGGCTTTTCTCCCCTATGACAACCAAAACAACAGAAAAATAAAAGAAAAGTATAAATAGTAACCATCGCCAGATTGAGATTGTTTGCAAGGTCTTTTGAAGCCCGTTGCCGGACTTCGTTGCCGACACCCTCTGTCTGGCTATTTTCATGTATGGAGGAGAACTGCCTATGGCAAAAAACAAAACAGAGATTCATGTTACAACGGTATTTGACGGGGAACTGGACGCAACCGATGTGTTCGTCAGCCTGATTTCCCAGAAATACGGTAAGACAAATACGAAAGAATATCTTGCTAAAAGGAAAGATATGAGCTATAATGAAGATGAGGTTCAAAAGAGCCAGATACCGTCTGGATTGTGTGGGTAAATGGCTATGATGAACGAAATGGAATACAGAACAATCGGTTCGGCACTTGCCGGAGGGTATCGTGCAGCGGTCTATTGCAGGCTGTCAAAGGACGATGACCTGCAAGGCGAAAGTGCCAGTATCGCAAACCAGCGTGATATGCTGGAAAAATACTGCGAAAAGCAGGGATGGGAGGTTGTGGCAGTCTATCAGGACGATGGCTTCACAGGTCTTAATATGGAGCGTCCTGATTTACAGAGAATGTTGAGAGCCATTGAGCGCAGGCAAATCAACCTTGTCATCACGAAAGACCTCAGCCGACTGGGGCGTAACTATCTGCAAACCGGGCATTTGATTGAGGACTTTTTCCCAAGAAACGGTGTCCGCTATATCGCCATGAATGACGGTATCGACACCCTGCGTGATAACAACGATATTGCCCCGTTCAAGAATATCCTGAACGAGATGTACAGCAAGGATATTTCCAAGAAAGTCCATTCCTCTTATCTTCTGAAAGCGCAGAAAGGACAGTTTACCGGGTGTCTTGCCCCGTTCGGGTATCGGAAAGACCCGGAGGACAAAAACCATCTGCTCATTGACGAGGAAACCGCCCCGATTGTGCGGCTGATTTTCGGATATGCCCTAAACGGTCATGGTCCGAACTATATCCGCAGACGGCTGGAGGAAGAAAAAATCCCCTGCCCCACATGGTGGAACCGGGAACGGGGGCTTCGCAATACCCGCACCAAATGGGAAAAGAAAGACCCGGAAAACGGGCGGTATATGTGGGACTTCTCCGTTATCAAAGACCTTTTGATGAATCCCGTCTACACCGGGGCGATTGCTTCCCAGAAAAAGGACTACCGTTTCAAAATCGGCACGATTGGGGAAAAGAAGCCGGAGGACTGGATTGTGGTGGAGGGACAGCATGAACCGCTGATTGACCGCATGAGCTTTGACATTGTGCAGAACAAGCTGAAATCCCGCCAGCGTCCGGGGCAGACCAATGAAATCAGCCTGTTTGCCGGACTGATAAAATGCGGTGAGTGTGGGAAGTCACTGACGATACGCTACACAAACGCAAAACATCCCCAGCAGATTTACTCCTGCAAAACCTACAATGCCTTTGGAAAGAACCACTGCACCCAGCACCGGATTGATTATGACACCCTTTACAGCCATGTGCTGCGGAAAATCCGGGAATGTGCCAGAGCCGCCCTGATGGACGGGGAAGCGGTTGCCGACCGCCTGACCAATACCTGTGAAGCCGAGCAGCGGGAACAGCGGGAAGCAATGGAACGCTCCCTCACAAGGGACGAGGAACGGATTGAGGTTCTGGACAAAATGGTAATGCGGCTTTATGAGGATATGATTGCAGGGCGTATCAGTGAACAGAATTTCAACACCATGCTGGAAAAGACACAGACCGAGCAAGCGGAGCTTAAAGCAAAAGTGTCCGAGGGCAGAAAGCGGCTGTCCGATGAAGTCCAGCTTGCCAATGACGCAAAACAATGGGTGGAAGCCATTCAGGAATACGCCAATATCACAGAGCTGGACGCAGCCACCCTCAACCGCTTAATCAAAGAAATCGTCGTGCATGAGCGCATTGACGAAGATAAAACAAGACACATTTCTATCGAAATTCATTTTAATCTCAAACCCATCCCAGAGGTGGAACAGGTCACTGCCTGACCTGTCCTACCGGGACGGTTCTCTTAAAAACACCATATAGATTTTTTGTACGCCGCCGCCCGCCATCGAGCAGAGTTTTACACCTAATTGGGTATAAAACAGTTGATGGCGGGCGGTGGCATCGTACTGATTGGAATAAACCTGATTCCACAGCTTGCAACTTTGTTTGGATAAATAAATGGGTGGAATAACCGAAAAAATAACAGAGTTCATAAAGGATCTGCTAACAGGCTGGATCACATCAAACCTGGATACCATGTTCACCGATGTAAATACCAAAGTAGAAACGATTGCTACAGAGGTTGGGAAAACACCCCAAAATTGGAACAGTGGCATTTTTTCCATGATAAAAAATCTGTCGGATAATGTCATTGTCCCCATTGCGGGGATGATTATTACATTTGTACTGTGTTATGAGCTGATTTCCATGATTATGGAAAAAAACAATATGCACGATACGGATACGTTTATGTTTTTCAAATACATTTTTAAGATGTGGGTAGCGGTATATCTGGTTACTCATACTTTTGATATTGCGATGGCAATTTTTGATGTAGCGAATCATGTGGTATCCAATGCTGGCGGTATGATAACCGGTTCCGCATCTATTGATGTTACAGAAGCATTGAAAACGCTTCTTGAAACGCAGATTGAAGATATGGGAATCGGAGAATTACTGGGGCTTGGTCTGGAAACGATGCTGGTCAGTTTATGTCTAAAAATCATATCAGTCCTGATTACCGTCATTTTATATGGACGAATGATAGAAATATATCTTTATGTCTCTGTGGCACCTATTCCGTTTTCAACATTTACGAACAGGGAATGGGGAAGTATTGGAAATAATTATGTGAAGGCATTATTAGCGTTGGGATTCCAGGGATTTTTTATGATGGTATGTGTTGCGATTTATGCAGTTCTGGTAAATGCTATTACAGTTGCGGATAATCTTCATACAGCTATCTGGTCAGTTGCAGCATATACAGTTATTTTATGTTTCAGCCTGTTTAAGACCAGTTCCCTGGCAAAATCAATCTTCAATGCACATTAGGAGGAAACAAGAATATGGCATATGTTCCAGTGCCGAAAGATTTTTCAAAAATAAAGACAAAATTAGCACTGAATTTAACTAAAAGACAAATTATATGTTTTTCTCTGGCAGGAATTTGTGGTGTTCCGGTCTATTTGCTGACAAAAGCAGGACTGGGAACAGATGTGGCAGCAACGCTTATGATCATAGTGATGCTGCCATTTTTCTTTTTTGCAATGTATGAAAAGGATGGATTTCCAGCAGAGAAAATATTGCTTCACATTATCCGGCAGAAATTTTTAAGACCTGGAATCAGGTTCTATCGTTCCCAAAACTTATATGACCGGATTATAGAGTACGATAAATTAGAGAAAGAGGGTGCATGGCTTGAGAAAAAGGCAAAAGAAGCCAGGGAAGCGAGAAATCCGTTCCATTTCCTTAAAAAAGCAGACCGAAAAAAATAAGAAACAGAAAACCGGACTTACGAAAGAAGAAAAAAAGCGTCTGAAAGAACTTCGGATGATAAAAGCGGAGAATCAGAAGAAGAGGAAGCCTTTTACAGCGCAGGATACGATTCCATATAAGGAAATATATAAGGATGGTATCTGCAGGACGGATGATAACTATTATTCAAAAATGGTGCAGTTTTACGATATAAATTACCAGTTAGCGCAGAATGATGATAAAGCGGCTATTTTTGAGAACTATTGTGAGTTCCTGAATTCATTTGACAGCTCTGTTGAGGTACAAATTACATTTCTTAATCAACAGGTGAATTTTGATGAGTATGCAAAAAATATTGATATTCCAGAGCAGGATGACTGTTTCAATGATATTCGGAAAGAATATTCGGATATGTTGAAAATGCAGCTTTCCAAAGGAAATAATGGGCTTGTAAAAACAAAATATATTACATTTTCCATTAAGGCGGATAATCTGCGAAATGCAAAATCCAGGCTGGAGAGAATTGAAGCCAGTGTATTGAATAATTTTAAGGTGATGGGAGCCATGGCAGAGCCTTTAAATGGGGTAGAACGTCTGAAAATTCTGCATGATGTGATGAATATGGACACAAAAGAATCTTTCCATTTCCATTATGGGATGGTTGCAAAAACAGGTCTGCAGACAAAAGACTTTATTGCACCTACCGGATTTGATTTTCGCAATGACAGCTATTTTAGGATGGGACAGACTTTTGGATGCGTGTCATATTTACAGATTACATCACCAGAACTTACGGATAAACTGCTGGCAGATCTGCTGGATCTGGAAGAGAATCTTATCATCAATATGCACCTGCGTCCAATTGATCCCAAGGCAGCTATTAAAAGCCTGAAAAGTACGCTGTCAAATATTCAGAAAATGAAAATTGAAGAACAGAAGAAAGCGGTCAGAAGCGGATATGATATGGATATTATTCCAACGGACATTTCTACATACGGAGAGGATGTGGAGGGATTGCTCAATGAAATCCAGTCTAGGAATGAGAAACTTTTTGAACTTACTTTTTTGCTGATGAATACAGCGGACAATAAGAGAAAACTGGACAATATTGTGTATCAGACTGCAGGAATCGCCCAGAAATATAATTGCAATATACGGAGACTTCAATATCAGCAGGAACAGGGACTTGTGGCATCACTGCCACTGGGAATGAACCAGACTGGAATACAGAGAATTATGACTACGACTTCTACAGCAATCTTTGTTCCGTTTACCACACAGGAACTTTTCCAAGGCGGTGAAGCTCTTTACTATGGCTTAAATGCACTGTCAAACAATCTCATTATGGTGGATCGGAAACGATTGAAAACACCTAACGGCCTGATTTTGGGTACTCCTGGTTCCGGTAAGAGTTTTGCAACGAAAAGAGAAATTCTCAATGTTTTCCTGATTACAGACGATGACATTATTATCTGTGACCCGGAGGGAGAATATTTTCCGCTGGTAAATGCCTTAAAGGGTGAAGTTATTAAAATCAGTGCAAAAAGTAATGATTACATCAATCCTATGGAAGTGAACCTGGATGTTATTTATCATCCGGAGAAATACAGGATTAATGGCGATGTGGAGGATATTGATACCATTATTGCTGATAAAGCAGAGTTTATCACATCTTTCTGTGAGGTCATTATGAAGAAACCTCAAAATGCAGAATTAAATGGTGATGAGGTTTCCATGATTGACCTGTGTGTAAAAGACATTTATAAAAAATATCTTTACAATGATCCAAAACCGGAAAATATGCCGACTTTGCAGGATTTCTATGAACGTCTGAACTTTTATGCACCAGATAAACCAGCAGCACAGAACATTGCCAACAGTCTGCAGTTGTATGTAACAGGATCGCAGAATGTATTTAACCATCGAAGTAATGTCGATACGCAGAACAGAGTGGTATGCTTTGATATCCGGGAACTTGGAACCACACTACGAAAAGTAGGGATGTTGATTGTCCAGCATATGGTTTGGACAAGAGTATCACAGAACCGCAGTCGCAGGAAATCAACCCGTTATTATGTGGATGAATTTCACCTTTTGCTGAACCAGCCACAGACTGCTAATTATTCTATTGAAATGTGGAAGAGATTTCGTAAGTGGGGTGGAATCATTACAGGAATCAGTCAGAATGTAACAGATTTTCTTGGCTCTCTGGCAGTAGAAAGTATTGTGGGAAACAGTGATTTTATCCTGATGTTAAATCAGCACAGCGGGGATCAGAAGATCCTTGCGGAGAAATTGAATATTTCCAAGCATCAGATTTCTTTTGTAAATAACAGTAATGCAGGAGAAGGGCTGCTTTTTTACGGAAATGTAATCATACCTTTTGCAGACAGATATCCGCAGGATACCAGAACCTATGCTTTGATGAGTACTAAACCGGATGAGATTCAGACTTAATGGACAAAAAAGCAGAGGTGAGGTACATTGGGAAAACAAAAATATACGGCGAAAGAGAAGAAAGTCAGCCGTATGACCAGAAATGGTCTGGTTGAGGAAAATCTTGCAACAAAGGAGACCAGAAAAGTTACAAACAGCGATCAGGAGTTGTCTTATAAACAGAAGGATGTAGAACAGGCATTTATTACTTCTGAGAAGAAGAAAAACTCTCATAAAAAAGTTGAAAAGAAACAATTTTCCGAAAAAGTTCAGGAGGGAAATCCTGCCAAAAAAGAAGAGGCTGCAAACAGTCCTCCGGGAAAACGAAAAACACAGGGACGGTACAGATATCGGGACAAGCCTGCAGGTGTATCTGTGGATTCAGCGGTAGAAATACGTGAGCGCAAAGAAAAACACAGGAGCCAGTATCAGCGACAGAAAAAGAAACAGCAGAGACTGCAGTTTGGAAAACTGGAGACAGATGGAAGTCTGAAGAAAGAAAAGAAAACTTCGGCTGAAACAGATGGAGGACATTTTCAGGCAGAGAAGAATGATGTTTCTACAAACCGAAAAAAAGGAAAGCAGAAATATAGCCGAAAAACAATAAAAACTTATCAGGAAGTGGATAAGGCTGCAAGAAAACAGGAAGCTGAGAGGCAGAACAAAATTCCGAAAGATTCTGTTTATACCAAGAAAATAAATGAGGAACAGAAAGCAAAGGTAAAGTACCATTTATATTTCGACAAAAAAACAGGGAAAACGGATGGTAAAAAGAAAACCTTGTCTTCTGTTCCAAAGAAAGCATTAAAAAATGCAGTATATCAGAAAGCAGGCGAAGACGAAGAGGAAAACAGTGCTGTAGATGCAGCACATAAGCTGGAGCGTTCAGGTGAGTGGATATTACAGGAACATAGCAGTAGAAATATCCGGAAGAACCGCAGTCAGATACATAAAGAAAACCGTTTAGAGCAAAGAGCCTGGAAGAGTGCATCCAGGTATCAATATCAGAAATATCTGGAAGAACATCCAGAGATGCAGAAAAAGCTGATCAGAAAATTAATACAGAAGCAGAGGATTAAGCGAGAGTATCAGATGGCATACCGGGCTGGGAAGATTGCAAAAGAAACAAAAGACACCTCAATCCGGTCAGTAAATCTTGCTACTAAAATTGCAAGAAAGGCACAGGAAGTATTTGTAAGAAATGTAACTACTCTGATCTCAATGGGGTTGTTATTGATTTTGCTTCTTTCCGTAATGACAGGATTTGCTTCCTGTTCGGCTATGTTTTCTAATGGAATTTCTACGGTAATCGCTTCCAGTTACATTGCGGATCCGGACGAAATTGAAAAAGCAGAGTTGTATTATACGCAGTTGGAAGCCAGTCTTCAACAGAAAATAAACCAGATGGAAGCCCGGTATCCAGGAAAAGATGAATACAGATATAACATTGGTGAAATCGGCCATGATCCCCATACATTGATCAGTTATCTGACTGCCAGGTATGGGGATTTTAAGTTTGATGAGATAAAAGGAGAACTGGAAACAATTTTTTCTTTACAGTACGGAATCACCGTAGCGGAAAAAAGTGAAACCCGGCAGGAAACATCTACAATACAGGTAGGGCAGTCATTGGGAAATGTTGTGACCAGTGGATACTGTAACTGTCCTATCTGCTGTGGCGTGTGGAGTGGAGGACCAACTGCTTCAGGGGCAATGCCACAGGCTAATCATACGCTTGCGGTTGATGCTGCAAACCCATTTCTTCCAATGGGGACGAAAGTAGTGATGAATGGGATTGAGTACACCGTAGAAGATACTGGAAACTTTGCCCAGTATGGTGTCCAGTTTGATGTTTATTATGATAATCACGCAGTAGCTGAGGCACATGGTCATCAGACCTGGGAATGTTTTCTGGCAGAGGGCAATCAGAACTCTGTGGAAGTTACCCGTACAGTAACTGCAGATGTACTGAATGTTTCTGTTCAGGCAAAACCGCTTAGAAGTGTTATTCTGTCCAGAATGGAAGAGGATGAGCAGGAAATTTATGAAGAGGTCTATTCCAACAGAGGAAATTTACAGACATATAAAACTCCGGTTGAGTTAAACTGGTATGCCTATATCAGTACCTATTATGGGTATTCTGTAAACAATGGAACCGGGCAGACACAACTTCACAGAGGTGTGACGGTTAATGTACGACAGGGAACAGAAGTGAAGTCAGCGATGAATGGTTTTGTTGTAGATGTAGGATATAGCGGAACTTTTGGAAATTATGTAGTTACGCAGGATAAAAAAGGTGTGCAGATTAAATACGCTTATCTGCAGAGCATTTCGGTAGCAAATGGTCAGGAAGTAACAACAGATACTGTAATTGGTACAACGGGAAGTACAGGAAGTGCAACCGGAAGCCAGTTATATTTGGAACTGGTCAAAGATGGGGAATATTATAATCCTGTTTTTTATATCAGTACCGGAGATAGCGGGCTGTATGGTGGAGGCGGCAGTTATGATGATGAGACTGTGCGGAGATTATTTGCGGAAGCAGACAAATATCTTGGTATGCCGTATGTATGGGGCGGTTCCAGCCCGGAGACTTCTTTTGACTGTTCTGGTTTTGTAAGCTATGTGTTTACCAATTCGGGTGTCTGCAATATGGGAAGACTTACTGCACAGGGAATTTATGACATTTGTATGCCTGTATCACCAGAAGAAGCAAGGCCAGGAGATATTATCTTTTTCACTGGGACGTATGATGCGGGAGAGCCGGTTACCCACGTAGGAATTTATGCCGGAGATGGACAGATGATCCATTGTGGAAATCCAATTCAGTATACGTCCATTAATTCTGCATACTGGCAGTCTCATTTTTATGCTTTTGGCAGGCCATAAGGAGGGGCGTATTTGAACATTGAACGAATAAAAGAAGAACTTGCAAGAACCTACGTTAAGATTGAAAAGCTACAGAAAAAAGCAAGGGATCTGGAAGAACAGAAGAAACAGGCAGAGGATATGGAGTATCTAAAAATTATCCGAAGCAATGGAGTTTCCGCAGAGGAACTTCAGTTGATGATTGATATCAGCAAGGAGGAACAAAAAAAGATATTGGAAACCAGAGAAAAGGAGCAGACAGAAAATGAAGAAATTTCATAAAAGAGCAGCTGTATTTTTAACCGCAGCTACGTTAGCAGGACTTCCGGCAGGAGCTTTCTTTTATAGTTCGCCCGGAAGTCTGACTGTATGGGCAGATAATGTAGAAGTGGAATCATCAGAAGAAAGCAGCCCGGAAGATGTTGATTTTTCAGATGGATCAGAAGTTGAAATTCATGCAGATCCAGTGGAACAGGCACAGGAAGATGCAGGAAATGATGTGACGGAAACACCAGAAGTAGGGATTACCTTTACAGAACCCGAAGGCTGGCAGACAGATACGGCAACCGTAAAAATTCAAGTGGAAGATATAAAGAATACAGGTGGTTTTTCTATTGCAAAAGTAGAAGCAAGACTTTCAGAAAATGGAGGATGGTCAGACATAACCGGAAATATGGAAGTATCCATTTCTTCTAATTGTAGTATTTATGTGAGAGTTACCGATCAGAATGGAAATACTTATGAGCAGAATCGTTACATAGAGTGTTTTGATAAAACCAAACCAACTATTATTGCGGCTGCGAAGAATGGGATACTGATCGTGCAGGGAGTTGATGCGGAATCGGGAATTGCTGCTTTGTATGTCAATGGAAATGAATTCACAGAACTGACGAATAATACATTAAATGTCCGTTTGCAAAAAGCGGATACTTCCTATGAATACTTTACCCTGCAGGCAAAAGACAAAGCAGGAAATATGTCAGAGATCTATAAAGTAGGAAACCCTTATTATGAAAATCCAGATGCAGTAAAAGAGAATACAGAGGTTTCCGGAACGGAGCAGAATGCGACTTCTTTGCCAGCCGATGGAACTGCAAGTAAGCCCACCAGTGCTACGGCAACCGTAACGGAACATCAGACAACGAACGAGACTGCTACTGCACCAACAGAACCAGAAAACACAGGAAATGAAACGGATACAGAAGCAGATACCGGACGGGTGCAGGGAGAAAGTTCTGCTTCCGGCATGACAACAGGAACAGTTCAGGACAAAGGGGGAAAGGAATTTTATACGATCAAGACAAAAAGTGATAAGGTTTTTTATCTGATTGTAGATAAGGATAAAACGGATGAAAATGTTTATCTTCTTACAGAGGTAGGCGAAAATGATCTGTTGAACTTTACGGATACCAACATGGTCACACTTCCACAGAACCAGGCTATTGCAGAATCCGCACTGCCACTTGAAACAGAGAAGATCACAGAGACACCGGAACCAGAAGTTACGATCATACCGGAAGAAAAGGAAGAACCTGAGAAGAAAAGCAATAATTCCGGCACGATTTTATTAATGCTGCTGGTTCTGGCAGGAGTTTGTGGTGCTTACTATTATTGGAAATTTATGAAAGGAAGAAATACTTCTTTTGATTATGAAGAGGACGAGGACGACGATGAGGAGGAAGAAGATACAATTCGTGAGGATGATGAAGAATTAGAAGAATATGAAATGGAAGGTGAAGTAGAAGACGAAGAATCAGAGGAATAACTTTGTTTCACTTAATTACAGCGACAGGTGCAGAAAGGAGATAGAAAATTGCAGCTTGTAATTGCGGAAAAACCCAGCGTAGCCAGAAACATTGCGAAGGTGCTTCATGCCACAAACGTAAAAGATGGTTATCTGGAAGGAAAAGAGTATCTGGTTTCCTGGTGTATTGGGCATTTGATTGAACTGGCCAGTGCAGATCAGTACCGGTATGACTGGAAAGCATGGAAATATGAAACACTTCCCATGATCCCGGAGAATTGGAAATATCAGATTAAAGAAAGTACCAAAGGGCAGTTTCGGGTTTTAAAGGAACTGCTTCACAGAGCAGATGTCACAGAAATTATATGTGCAACAGATGCAGGAAGAGAAGGGGAGTTGATTTTCCGTCTGGTATATAACCAGGCAGAATGTAAACTTCCCTTTAAAAGACTGTGGATTTCTTCCATGGAGGAAAAAGCAATTCTGGAAGGATTTCAGCAGATGAAAGATGGACATGAATATGATAATCTTTATTATTCTGCGGTGGCGAGAAGTGAAGCAGACTGGCTGGTGGGAATTAATGCCACCAGACTGTTTACGGTGCTGTATCACCATCGGTTGATTGTAGGTCGGGTGCAGACACCTACACTTGCAATGCTGGTGGAACGGGAAAAGAGCATCGAGAACTTCCAGAAAGAGAAGTATTATCTGGTTCATCTTCTGATGGATGGATTGGATGCTGTAAGCAACCGGATAAAAGAGAAAAGTGCTGCCGTTCAGATGATGGAGGATATGAAGGATGAAACTGCACAGATTCTTTCAGTAAAGAAAGAGAAGAAAAAGGTACAGCCGCCGAAATTATATGATCTGACCACATTACAGAGGGAAGCAAATCGTCTTCTTGGATTTACGGCACAGCAAACCTTGGACTATACCCAAAGCCTTTATGAGAAGAAACTGGTGACGTATCCAAGGACGGATAGCCAATATCTTACAGATGATATGGAAGAAAATGCGTTTTTGGTTATTGATGCGGTAAATAGAGTATTTCCAGAAATATCAATGAAGGGTTCGGAACCAGAGATAAAAAGACTTTTAAACAGCAAAAAGGTATCAGATCATCATGCAATTATACCAACGGTAGAAATTGCAAACACAGATTTAAAAGCACTTCCGGGTGGAGAAAAAGAAATTCTTATGCTGATTGCATCAAAGTTATTATGTGCATCGGAACAGGAATACATATATGAGAGTATTAAGACTGAAATTTCCTGTCATGGAGAACTGTTTACTGCATCTGGAAAGAATGTTCTCCAATATGGATGGAAAGAAGTGGAAGAACGGTTCTTTAAATCATATGGGAAAAATGCAGAAAAGCCAGAAGAGGAGGAAAGTGATTTTCCAGATATAAAAATAGGACAGGTATTTGAATGTGTTGTTGTAAAATTTAGTGAACATTTTACAGCACCGCCGAAACATTATACGGATGTAATACACTTTGAGAGTAGGCAGTGGAAATATTCAAAATGCAAAGGAGCAGGATAGCAATGAAAATCAAGGATAAGAGATTTAAAATCACAGCTTTATACGAGCGACTCTCAAAGGATGATGAGGTGCAGGGAGAGTCAAACAGTATCGTCAATCAGAAGCGGATGTTGACACAGTATGCAGAACAGCATGGGTATGAGAATATCGAGCATTACACGGATGATGGATGGACTGGTACAAACTTTGACAGACCCGACTGGAAGAGAATGCTTGCGGATATTGAAGCTGGCAAGGTGGGAACAGTCATTGTCAAGGACATGAGCCGTATCGGTAGAGATTATTTGCAAGTAGGATTTTACACAGAAGTCATGTTTCGGGAAAAGGGAGTGCATTTTATAGCGATTTCCAATGGTGTTGACAGCGAGCGCAGGGAGAGTGCAGAATTTGCCCCATTCTTGAACATTATGAACGAGTGGTATGTGCGTGATACCAGTCGGAAGATAACAACGGTATTAAAGGCAAGAGGTATGAGTGGGAAAGCACATACAACCAACCGCTGTTGCTATGGATATAAAAAGAGTGCAGAAAACCCCGATAAATGGGTAATTGATGAAGAAGCTGCCGAGGTTGTTCGTAGGATATTTAATATGTGTCTGAATGGGAAAGGACCCTATCAGATTGCAAGGGAACTGGCAGAGGATAAGGTGGAAAGACCCGAATATTATTTGGGTATTCGTGGCAGGGGAGTTAATATAAAGTCATTTGATATGGAACATCCGTATATGTGGAGAGGTGGCACTGTTAAGACCATATTAACAAGAATGGAATACACTGGATGTACTGTTAATTTTAGAACAAAAAAGGAGTCGTACAAGGATAAGCGACCTACTAAAGTAGACTCATCCGAATGGATTATCTTTGAAGATACCCAAGAACCGATTATCGACAAGCATACATGGGAAACAGTGCAGAAGCTGTTAGATACTCCAAGAAGAAAAGGTGTATTTGAGGAGAATAATCCTCTTACCGGTAAAGTGTTTTGTGCAGATTGTGGAGCAAAAATGTATCATCACAGAAATGCGCAGGGAATATGGAAAAAAAATTATTTTAAGGCAGGGGAGATGATATATCATGCACCCGAAGATAGGTACGATTGCTCCAACAATATAAGAGGTAGACAGCGTTATGAAAAATTGTGTTGCAGTCATTCCATTACCACAAAGGCGTTGGAAACGCTTGTGTTGGAAACCATAAAAAGAACTTGTGATTATGCGGTGGAAAATGAAGCAGAGTTTAGGGAAACGGTATGCAGTATCTCTGAAGAACAGCAGGGAGAATTATCTGTCAGACTGGAGAAAAGGCTTGCCAAAAAGCAGAAACGAGTGAATGAAGTCAATCGTCTGATAAAGAAGCTGTATGAGGATAATATCAGCGGTAAATTGAACGATAAACGCTTCAATGCCATGCTAAGTGATTATGAGTCGGAGCTTGAAGCGTTGGAAGAGGATATTGACAGAGATAATGCTGAATTAGAGGGCATGAGTGCTAAGAAAACGGATGTGGATGTGTTCATGGAACTTGTAAAAAAGCATACGACATTCGAGGAACTGACACCAGCCATATTGAATGAATTTGTTGATAAAATCATGGTTTATAAGGCAGTTGGAAGTGGTGCAAACAGAACGCAGGATGTAGATATTTATTTGAATTATATCGGTAGATTTGTAGTTCCTGAAGTGGTTGTGGAGCTGACGGAAGAAGAGAAGCTGGCAGAAGCTAAAAGGCAGGAAAAACTGGAGAAAAAGCGAGCAAGTAACCGCAAATATATGGCACGAAAAAGAGAAGAAGCGAGGAAAGCGTGGGCAGAAATAGAAGCGGAGAAAGCAAAGGCAGTAGGGCAATAATTATCGTGAATTTGCGATTGTGAAAATGGCAGACGAGGAAATTATCAAGTGAATAATATGGATTGATTTTGCTCCGATAATTAACGAGCGAAATCAGAATAAAAAGGCATTCAAAACGGACAGTGGAACATGTTTGTAGTGGATGTCTTTTTTGTGGTCTTGTCAGTGCAACCTTCCCTTCCCCTTCCTTCTCTTCCTCTTCCTAGAGAAAAAAGAGAAAAAGAAAAGCAGAAAAGAAAGAACCAAAGAAAAGAATAAAATAAAAAGATAAAAAAGAGATATACCATCTCAATCTTATCCTATCCCATCCTATCCGCCTGCCTACGGCAGGCTTTATTATTTGCCCGTCAAAAGTACGAGTCTAGAGTCGTCAAAAATACAAACCTGAGAGAAAGGAGTGATTTAATGGGCAGTTTATCAAAGTATGAGCAGGAGACAGTTATCAATTTCAATGCAGGGGAGCAGAGAGCAGTTGTTTATACCCGAGATAAGGCAGTTATGAGGAAACTTGACGCATTAGTTATTGCGTTCCCAGAGGTTTATAAGCTGGTAGGCGAAACAGATATTGATAAGACCTATTCCATGCCGAAATCATGCGTGAATTATCGTAAGCCGAGAAAGCTCGATGATAAATACAGAGAACTAAAAAGAACACAGATGAAGCAGTATAATATGCAGAGGTAAATAGTTGAAAAAATGTGTGTTCAATGATATAATTTCCTTGTTGAAAGAGCGTGTCAATTTGGATTTGTTTGAAACATATTTGACACATTTGGCGTCTAGAATAACAGATGGAAACAATTAGACAAACTTGAATTTGACGGAGAGATAGTATGGCTATTATTAAAAACGAAATACCGATTTTGGAGTTTGATACAGAGCAGACAGCAGTTCTTAATCCCACTCATGAAAATCTTGGTTTGAACTTACCCAAGAAATGTGTGTTCGCATTTCTTGGTGCTTACATAGATGAATATGCCAGTAAAAGTGATACCAAACAGGTATCCACTTTTGAGAGTGCAACGAAGCATTATCCCATTTACATCACCAAATACAAGGGTGAGGACATTGTGCTTTGTCAAGCACCCGTTGGTGCGGCAGCAGCCACACAGATACTTGATTGGCTGATTGGTTATGGTGTAAGAGAGGTAATCTCGGCAGGTAGTTGCGGTGCTCTGGAAAAGTTCCCCGAAAGTACATTCCTCGTACCAAACAAGGCTCTGCGTGATGAGGGAACATCTTATCACTATGCGCCCCCTTCTCGATTTGTGGAAATCAGCGAGAAGGCAAGAAAAGCAATTGAAGAAACCATTCTTGAGCATAGTATGAAATATCAGGAGGTTATAACCTGGTCAACGGATGGATTTTTCCGTGAAACCAAAGAAAAGGTGGCTTATCGCAAAAGTGAAGGCTGTGCAGTTGTAGAAATGGAATGTTCTGCTCTGGCGGCCTGTGCTGATTTCAGAGGGGCAACCTGGGGTATGATACTTTATACCGCAGACAGTCTTGCAGATGTTGACAAATACGACGAAAGAAACTGGGGCGGTAATGCATACGAATATGCACTTACGCTCTGCCTTGATGCGGTTATCAAATTATAAGAACAGTTAGAATCAATCTTTTTTTGTGATATAATTTTATTGAGGTGAATGAAATGAGGACTGAAAAAGAAATATACGATTTAGTTTTGAATTTTGCTTTTCAAGATGAGAGAATTAGAATTGTAACTCTTGAGGGGTCTCGCACTAATGTTAATATACCAAAAGACAATCTTCAAGATTATGATATTACTTTTTTTGTTATAGATATGGGAGAATTTTTGAAAAGCGATGACTGGCTTAGTGTTTTTGGTAACAGAATTATGATGCAAAAACCTGAAGATATGGAATTATTTCCTCCAGAAGAAAAAGGATTTTCTTATATAATGCTTTTTGATGATGGTGTAAAGATTGATTTAACTTTGTTACCTGTTTCAATGCTTGAGGAGTATCTTACTCGCGATAAACTTGTAAAAATCATGTTAGATAAAGATAATATGATTAAAACAGAAATAGTTCCCACAGATGAAGATTATTACATTAAGTGTCCAACAGAAAGAAAGTTTGATGACTGTTGTAACGAATTTTGGAATGTTGCAACATATGTATCCAAGGGCTTACTTCGTGGTGAAATACTATTTGCAATAGACCATATGAATGAAGTATTACGTCATGAGCTTCTTAGGATGATTAGTTGGTATGTCGGTACTGAAAAAGGATTTAATTTCAGTTTGGGTAAAAACTATAAATTTTTAGATAAGCATATTTCAAAAGAATTGTGGGATAACTTACTAAATACATATTCAATGAGTTCGTATGAAGAAATGTGGAAATCGTTTGATTTGTGTCTATGTTTGTTCAAAAAAATATCTAAAAAAGTGGCAGATTCACTTGGTTATAATTATCCTGATTATGATGAAAACGTTACAAAATATTTGGAAACACAAAAGAGAATTTCAAATAAATATCTTTATGGTAATAGGTATTGACAAATTCCAATTTGTCGAATAGATGAGATTTATTATGGCAAAGAACTAATTTAATATCGAACACCTAAAGGTGGCATGGAAATTATAAAACCATGACCACCTTTTTTGTTACAAAAAATCAAGAAAAAGGAGATTGAAATTATGTTACAGAACAATGAAAAAACAGCAGAGGTATTAAAGGCAGAGAAGATTGTGGAGCAGGCAAAGGCAAGGCTTGCAGAAGCTAAGAGAAAGGCAAGTCAGCAGAAGCGCAAAGAGGAAAATCAGCACAAGTACATGATGGGTGGTATTGTTCATAAATACTTTCCAGAGTGCTACCAGTTTGACGAGCAGGAGCTGAACAGAATTATTGCTTCGGGGATGAAGTCGGAGCAGTGCCAGCGCATTATTGAAATCGTGAAAAAGGAAAGTGCTGAAAAGCGTGAGAATGCAGTTGTAAAAGCTGAAAGTGAGGTGGCAGGGGATGAAGGTACTGGCAAGAGCGAAAATGCCTAAGACCAGTCAACGAGATTTTCTCGTTGCGCACAGATATACCATCTGCAATGGTATGTGCGCTCTCCGAGGGGTCTTGCAGACAGCTGTTGCCTGCCGAGGGCAGTCAAAAGGGAACACTGCGTTTTCCCTTCGGTGCAGAGGGCGCACCTACCCATTTGCATACTTTGCGTTCAGTGAAGCTCCAAAGAGCGGAGCTGCACTGCCCACAAAGTCAGCCGATACCGCACAATCCACAGTATCGGTCTGCCACAGCCTATGCAGGAGAGTGAGGTGTGGCTATGGCAGTTAAAAACCTAAGTACCCGAGTTGCCATTATCGGAAGAGGTGCAAAGTGCAGAGGTGGTTCATCCGCAGTTGACAAATCTGCATATATCAGCCGTACTACCATGTACTCTGAATATGACGGAACAACCTATTACCCGAAGTATACCGAGGATTTGGTGCATAATGAGGTCATGCTTCCGGTCAATGCACCAGCAGAATATTCAGACCCATCGGTGCTATGGAACTCCGTTGAAATGAGGGAGAGTAAATCTGCCAAAGCACAGCTGGCGAGGTCATATAAAATCAATCTGCCGAATGAGTGGAGTTATGAGCTTGCCATAGAGGTAATGAGGGATTATGTGAAAAGGAACTTTGTGGATGACGGAATGTGTGCGCAGTTTGCCATCCATGACTCTGAAAATCCGAATACGCACCAGCGTAATCTTCACTGCCATATTATGCTTACCATGCGTCCTATTTTGGAAGATGGTTCATGGGGAGATAAGCAGAAGAAGATTTATGCACTGGACGCAGACGGAAACAAGATAAGAAAAAAGAATGGGCAATATAAATGCACCACGCAGGATGTGACTGGATGGAACAGCAGGGAGAATGCCAGGAAGTGGCGCAAGGATTTAGCTGACACCATAAATGCGGTCAATGATAAAAACGGATTAAGGGAGAATTTTTGGGAGCATAGGTCATTTGCAGAGCAGGGGCTTGATACCATACCACAGATACATTTGGGAGAGAAAGCCAGTGCGCTGGAAAGGGCAGGAATACAGACAGAGAGAGGGAATGTCAACCGCAGGATAATGGAGCAGAATAAGGCTATTCTTACTGCAAAAATGCTTGTGGCAAAAGCAGAGGAACAGTTGCAGAAGCTTGTTAATTCCAAGCCAGTTGAAGCAGTACGCAATACTGCAAATGAAGTCCTTGATATGATTAGAGCAGTTGTCGGCAAAAAGGGCAGACTGGAATTGCCAGTAATCAAGAGCAAATATTTGAGGAAGATTTCTCAAAGACAGTCATTGCAGGAGCAGGAGAGAATGGAGCGTTTTGTTGTGGCAAATCAGATTGAGAGCTTTGAGCAGTTGCAGGAGTTTAAGACACAGCGAGAGCCAGCCTATGAGAAGCTGTCAGCGGAGAGACAACAGCTTGCGGAGCAGATAGCAAGACTGGAGCAGTTGCTTGTGGCATACAGTGATTATGAGCCTTATATCGTGTATCATAAGACGAGTAATTCGCTGAAAGGATTTGCCAAGCGTAAATATGATAAGGAGCATGAAACGGAGCTTAGAGAATACGACAGTTATCGTGCAAAATTAAAGAAAATGCTTTCCTCTGATGAGAAGATTACACCGAAGAAATGGACAGCGGAAAAGGCAAAACTGGAAGAACAATTGCAGGAGAGCAATCCCGACTATGCAAGAGTGGTTACGGAGCTTGCGTCAACAGAGGTTATTGAGCATAACCATAAAATGCTTGCCATGACCCGAGAAGCCGAGCAAAATCAACGCAGTCAGATACACAGCAGGAAGAAAAATGAACAGTCATTATAACAGCGAGAGGGCAGTTTACAAGCAATGGTTTGTAGCTGTCCTTTTTGCGTGAAGGGAGAAGAACATGGAAGAAAGCAAGAAAGTGAATACAGAGCATTTCAAGAAAAAGATAGGTAATACCACTTATCGGGTAAGAGTGCATTTTCCGCAGAATACCAAGCGGACTTTTACGGACAGCGTGAATACGCTGATTATGAATGAATGTACCAGCAAAAAGAAATAATCCACATCCTACCTTGACAAATCCTCACAGAGGATACGCTCCTTAGTGCCATGGAACACGCTGGAAGTTCGGATACGATAGAAGACGCAGAGAGAAAAGGGCTTGGAACTCCGGCTACCAGGGCAGCGATTATTGAAAAACTGATTGAGAAAGGCTTTATTGAGCGTAAAAAGAAGCAGATATTACCTACAGCAGATGGAAGAAATCTGATCAGGATTCTTCCGGAAATGATCAAATCACCAAAACTTACAGCAGAATGGGAAAATGATCTGACACTGATTTCCAGAGGCCAGAAAAATGTAGAAGAATTTCTCTTCGAAATTGAAAAAATGGTTACCAAATTGGTAAGTGATAATGGACAGCCAGTGGAAGAATACCAGAAACTATTTTCAGATGGTCGGAAAGAAATTGGAAAATGCCCAAGATGTGGCAATAAGGTTTATGTGGGAAAGAGAAATTATTATTGTTCAGGAAGTGATTGCAGTTTTACTTTATGGAAAAATAACCGATTTTTTGAGAGTCAGGGAAAAATACTTGATGAAGCAACTGTCAGGAAGCTGCTGAGTGAGAAGCAGGTGCATTTCAAAGATCTGGTATCAGAGAAAACAAAAAGGAAGTATGAAGCAACTATAAAGATGGAGGTTTCAGAAACCGGAAATCCAAAGTTTCAGTTGATTTTCCCGGAACGGAAGAAAGGAAAAAAGAATGAAGAATAAAAAAAATATGAGAAGATTTTTGTCGGGATTCTTGGCAATGCTTACAGTGTTATCTACAATTCTATCTCCAATACTGTCCTATGCGGCAGATGTAGTGCCAGAAGAGCCACCGTTATACGAAAAGGTAAAAAATGAACTTGATGCAGATGAGGTGGTAAAAGCAAAAGATCTGGAACTGGAAACAGGCAGTATTTTTGAAGTGGAGAAAGATTTTACCGGACTGGAAATACCAGATGAAAAAAAGGTGAAGATCACTTTCCATGAGGCAAAAAATGAGGAAAAGCAGGACTTTACAACAGATTACGAAGATACATACAAAGCTGTTTATTATGTAGAGCCAGTAAGTGGCCACCCAATTTATCAGATCAATCGTAAGCTGATTGTAAAGGAAGCGGTGGTGCAGGTTGCTGAATCTGAGAATCAGGAATCTGTAAGCAACCAGGAAGATGAGAATGAAGCAGAAGGCGAGGAACCAGCCATAGGCACTGCAGAGAGTGAAGAACCTGTGCAGGATGAGGTAAATGTAGAAATTCCGTCAGAGGATAAAATCTATGAAGAAGTAACTCCGACAGAAATTCCGGTTGAGGAAGAGCCAATAGATACACCAATCCCGGAAAATCCGTCTGAGGAAGTTTCAACAGAAGAACCTGCCATAGATGATAATCCGGATACAGACAGCACATTTGAAGAAATTACAGATACAGATCCGGAAGAAATGCCAGAGGCGACAGACGACTCTTTTACAGATGGAACAGAGAAAACAGAAGATGCAGATGGAAATTATCAGGTAAATATTGTTCGTGGAGAGGAATTTCATATTGAGCTGAACCATGAAGATGGACAGTATCAGCCAGGAGAAACCGTTGTATTTTCCGGAGATATGCCGCAAGGCAGCTTAATTGCAGTAGGAACAACAAAAGTACAAGCAAACCAGACAGAGAATACAGAAGATTTATTATATTCAGAGGTGACTTATCACGAAGAATCGGATAAATTCAGTTTTGAAATGCCAGCAGATGACATTGATCTAAGTGTTTCCACGGATCAGGCAGAGAACGGTATCATGTTACTTGCAGCCGATACTCCATGGGATGATGCAACAAATATTGAAGCAAATAAATATTACTATTATTCAGATGGCCAGCTTCATCCGTTTGATACAGTTATGGGACAGGGTGGAAATGACAGCTACAAATATGTTCGTTACAAAGCAGGCGGAAAGACTTATACAGTAAATGCGTATTGTATGCAGCACTCCATGCAGTCACCTCCAAGTGGGACAACATATAAAAATATGGTTGAACTGGATGAAGGTGGAGATGATAAATATTTGAGAAAAGCCTTATTCTATGGATATGGCGGTCCAGGATGGGGACATACATTCAATGGATATAATGTAAAATCCATTATGGAAAAATATGGATGCAGTTCTGAGACAAGAGCCATGCAGCATTACCTGGTTGACTATTTATATGATGGCGAATCCGGATTTGGAGGTGCGCTTTCTACAACCGCTAAAAATATGCTGAAAGAGATTAAAGCAGCTCTTGCTAAAATGCCTGATCCGACAGCAATGAAACTTCTTCCAGGACTTTCCGTTAATGCAACGGGAAAGGAAACAGAAAGTTTTACCTGGAAGGCAAATGAAGCATTTACCATTACCATTCATCTGGAGAACGGAGTAAGCCTTGTTAATGAAACCACAGGAAAAACGGCATCTGGAAATGCCACTGTAAAGGGTGGAGAGAAATTCCATCTTGTAGCTACAACAGCCAATATGGGTAGCCTGAAAGGAAAGTATGCGATTACATCTAATTTCCCTTTGGATTTCCATGCAATGCTCTTAAAATTGGAGAGTTCACAGGACATTGGTTTTGGCTACTATACGGATTCCTCTGACCTGCAGATTACAGTTGACTGGCCGGAAGAAGCAGTTATTGAAATTACAAAGAAAGATGGAGATACTGGAAAAAATCTAGCTGGAGCCGTGTATGGGGTATATAGTGATAACGCCTGCACAAAGCTGATTGCTAAAATGCCGCCAACAGACAGCAATGGTTCTTCACGTGTAACTCTTACCAAGACACAGGATACTGTTTACTTAAAAGAGATTACAGCACCGGAAGGTTATGTTGTCCAGGCTTCTTCGTATGGAGTGAAATTAGTAGTTGGCAGTACAACCAAACAGACTGTAACGGACAAAGAGCAGAAAGGAAATCTGACCGTTTATAAAGAGGGAGAAGTTTTTGTAGGAGCTGTATCTGATGAAAATGGAACTTCATTCCAGTATGAGAAACGCCGTCAGAAAGGAGCCGTTTATAACGTATATGCTGCCGAGGATATTGTAACAGCAGGTGGAAAAACAGTTTACAAAAAAGGCGCAGAAGTAGCGAAAAATCTGATCACAGGTGAGAACGGTTCTGTAACGGTAAAGAATCTTCCGCTTGGAAGCTATAATGTAACAGAAGCACAGGCCCCGGAAAATTTTTATAATGCAAAAGAAACAAAAAAAGTAACCATTTCTTATGCAGGGCAGACTGCAGAAGCGGCTTTCTCAGAGACTACCTTTACAAATGACCGTCAGAAAGCAGTGGTGCAGGTGATAAAGAAAGACAAAGATACTGAAAATACACTATCCGGAGGGCATTTTGCTCTGTTTGCAGCGCAGGATATGAAAACTGTGGATGGAAAAGTAGCAGTAAAAAAAGATGCTCTGATTGAGACTGCAATTACTGGTACTGATGGAAAAGCAGCATTTAAAGCAGATCTTCCAGTGGGATTTTCTTATTATGTAAAAGAAGTCCAGGCTCCGGCTGGTTATGTCAGAAATGAGAAAGATACTTATTCTTTCCAGTTCAGTTATACCAATGATGAACAGGCAAAAATTTCTTTCAGTCATACTTTTGTGAATGACAGGGTCAGTGCTGCAATCTCTTTGAATAAAAAAGATGCCGAGACAAAAGAAAATAAGGCACAGGGAGATGCTTCCCTGGAAAATGCGGTGTATGGACTTTATGCAAGAAACGACATTACCCATCCAGATGGAAAGACAGGCGTTATTTATAAAGCCGGAAGCCAGATTGGTACGCTAACTACCGATAAAGAAGGAAAAGCAAGGATAGAGAATCTTTATCTTGGAGAGTATTACATCAAGGAAATTACCCCATCCGTAGGATATCTGGCAGACGAGCATGAATATGATCTTGTATGCAGTGATGAAGGTGATCTGACAGCGGTTGTAGAAAAAGAGTGTACCTCACTGGAAACGGTGAAGAAACAGCCGTTTGAACTTATTAAAGCTGCCAATAATGGAGACACAGATGCTGCATTACTATCCGGAGCTGGATTTAGTGCATATCTGGTATCTTCTTTGGTGGTAAAAGAGGATGGAAATTATGATTTTTCCTCTGCAGAGCCAGTTGTGATCGGTGAAAATGGAGCAACGGAAATTTTTACAAATGAGAAAGGCTATGTAAAATCCATTGCAATTCCATATGGAACATATCTGGTGAGAGAAACTACAACACCCCATAATTACAAACCTGTAGATGATTTTATTGTCCGGATTACAGAGAATAAACCAACAGAGCCGCAGACATGGAGAGTTCTTTTGGATAAAGAATTTTCTGCAAAACTGAAAATTATCAAACAGGATGATGAGACTAAAAAATCTGTTCTAATTCCGGGAACAGAGTTTAAAATTTATGATATGGATCATGAAAAATATGTAGAGCAGGTAACTACATACCCGACAACTGTTACACATACCTCATATTTCACAGATATAGATGGATATCTGATACTGCCTCAGAATTTAAAAATTGGTCATTATAGAATCGAAGAGGTAACAGCACCGGACGGTTATACCATTAACAAAAATTATGTCGAAATACAGGTGGATACCAATACCCTGTATCAGACGGATCCGGTTTCAGGTGATGCGGTCATTGAAGTGGTATATGAGGACCATTCGGTGAAAGGAAAACTCACTGTACAGAAAAAAGGAGAGGTTCTTTCGACCTATAAGAATGATTTTAGGTATGAAGTTCAAAACCTTTCCGGTGCAGTATATGAAGTATATGCTGCAGAGGATATCTATACAGCAGATTTCCAGAAAGATGATACAGGAAAAAGAATCCTGAAATATGCAAAGGGTGAAAAAGTTGCAGAACTGACAACGGATGAATCCGGAAAAGCAGAGCTTGATAATCTGCCTCTAGGAGAATACAAAGTTGTAGAAAAGACTGCACCGGAGGGATTTGTATTAAATGAAGAAGAACAGAAGATTTCTTTCGTCTATGCAGACCAGAATACACCAGTGATCTCACAGAGTGCAGAGTTTATAAATGACCGCCAGAAAGTAGAAGTGTCAGTTGTGAAAAAAGATGCTGAAAATGAGAAAGGGCTTTCTGGAGCAGAGTTTGGTCTTTACGCAAAAGAGGATATAAAAGCAGGGGATAAGGTACTGGTAAAAGCAGACGAACTGCTTACAAAAGCGGTAACAGGTGAAGATGGAAAAACTGTTTTTGAGCAGGATCTGCCATTTGGAACTTATTATATAAAAGAACTGGCAGCACCAGATGGTTTTGTATCTTCAGATGAGCAGATTGAGGTGACTGCGAAATATCAGGGACAGGAAGTAAAAACAGTAAAACTGGAAACCGTTTTTAAGAATGAGCCGACAACAACTGAATTTACGAAATCAGATATTACAACAGGTGTGGAACTTGACGGAGCAACACTGACGGTTTTGGATTCAGACGGAAAAGAAGTAGAAAAATGGACTTCTGTAAAAGGAAAAGCTCATGTAATAAAAAGACTCCATGTGGGAAAAACCTACACACTTCGGGAAGAGTTTGCACCATATGGTTATCTGCAGGCGGAGGAAGTGAAATTTACAGTTTCTGATACTGCAGATGTTCAAAAAGTAGAAATGAAGGATGCTGTTCCGGTTGGACGAATCATCATCAATAAAAAAGGTGAATTTGTTAAGGAAGTTACCTGGAAAGATATGCTGGCAGGCGGCATGGACGCAGCATTTGGCTATGTTACAGGTTCTTTGAAAGATGTTACTTTTGAAATTTATGCAGCGGAGGATATCAAGGCTGCAGATGGGGAAAGCAGTGATTATTATAAAAAGGACGAATTGGTAGCAACAATTACGACAGATGCTCTTGGATATGCAAGATCAGAAGATCTTCCTTTAGGCAAATATTATGTAAAGGAAAAAGAGACGGCGGATGGATATGTTCTGGATGGAGAAATCAGAGAGGTTGATCTGACTTATCGTGATCAGAATACTCCGGTTGTGACTTATGATGAGGACTGGCAGAATAACCGCCAGAAAGCAAAAGTAACTGTAGTTAAGAAAGAAAAAAATACAGACCGTGTTCTGGAAGGCGGAGTATTTGCACTTTATACAAAGAATGATATTTTAAATGCAGAAGGCGAAGTAATCCTGAAAGCAGATACCATGATCGAGCAGAAAGCTACGGATCAGGATGGAAGGATTGTATTTACGGCAGATCTTCCAATCAATGGCAACTACTATGTAAAAGAAGTGCAGGCTCCTGCTGGATTTGTGACAACAGAAGAAATCAAGGAATTTGATTTTGCTTATGCGGGAGAAGAGGTTGCAGAAGTATCCTTTGAGTTCACTTATGAAGATGAGCCAACTACTTTTGAAATCACAAAATCAGATATTACAACCGGGGAAGAATTACCAGGTGCAAAACTGAAAGTATCCGATTCAGAGGGAAACGTTGTGGATGAGTGGACTTCCGGAAGCACACCACACATCATTAAGGAACTGGAAGTTGGAAAGAAATATACATTAACAGAGACAATTCCTGCTGATGGTTATGCAACTGCAGAATCCATTACGTTTGTAGTAGAAAATACTGCAGATATACAGAAAGTAGAAATGCAGGATGATACAACAAAAATTCTGATCAGTAAAGTTGATATGACAGATGGAAGCAGCGAGGTCAAAGGTGCTAAACTGTATATTCTTAATGAAAACCAGGAAGTTATGGAAAGCTGGACATCTGGTGATCAGCCCCATTATGTAGAGAAACTTTCAGTCGGCACTTATACGTTGTTGGAGGAAACAGCACCGAAAGGCTATATTGTGGCAAATAAAGTGACATTTGAGGTTAAGGACACCGGAGATGTTCAGGGAGCCAAAATGGAAGATGAACAGGCAATGGGCAAGGTAATCTTAAATAAAACGGATAAAGATACCAAGAAGCCAATGAAAGGTGTAGAATTTGCCCTTTGTGACAGCAAAGGTAAAGTTCTGGAAACTCTGGTAACAGACAGTGCTGGCCATGCAGAATCAAAGAATTATCCGATTGCGACTTTTAAGAATGGGCAGTATAAAAAAGCAATCACATATATCCTGAAAGAAACAAAAACACTGGATGGCTATCAGCTTGATGAAACCGAGCATAAGATTCAGTTTGAATATGTCAATGACCGTACTCCTGTGATTGAATATACTCTGGATCTGACAAATAAGAAAGCTCCGGAAAAAGACACTCCGGAAACATCAGAAAACCAGGGAGTCAGCACTCCTGGTTCCCATGGTTCTGATGCGACTTCTGTATCCAATTCACCAAAAACAGGAGATAATACAAATATTGCTATTTTTGTGCTGGCACTTGCGGTATCAGCAGGATGCCTGGGAGGTGTAGTGGCAATCAGAAGAAAACGTAAATAATAATAGAATAAGGTCCTGGGGCTGTAATACAGCCCCAGGGATTGTGGATAAAGTTTTATGCACCAACGCTATTTTATGATATTATAATGAATAGATGGAGCGAAACTAGGAGGTAAAAAAATATGGCTTTTTCTGAAAGAATCAAAAAAGAAATTGAGGATTATTGTAATAACCATTTAGCAGATGATTCATGGTATGAAAATGAATTTTCTTTTATTCAGGATATAGAACTACGACATCGTATTATTACGGAATTTAAGGCTATAAGATTCGCATACAAATTATATGAAGGGATAGGCGCAACTGATGCTAATTTAATGTTTGAAGTACGAAATCAGATACTTGCATATGCATCGATTTACGAAGCCGTGATAGAAAATGTTTTAACTACATACTATTCTGATACAGCTGAATTTGAGTCTTTAATGCATCATACAGTTCCTGTTAGAATATCCATCCCTCAAGATAAAATGAATAAATTGCAAGATGCGTTATCGCATGATGGAAAAGAAATTGTCCCTTTTTATTATTGCAAAAAAGAAAAACAAAAACCTCAAGTTAGATTTGATGATAAATGTAGAACGGCAGAATGTTTAGGGCTTATTCATAAATTTGTCAACGACAAGCAAATTGAAATAGATTTACCCTCTGAACTAATCGAAATCTATTCGTATCGAAATGGCATTCACATTATCGCAGAACAAAGAAAAGGTATTAGCTATGAGTTGGATTTAAGCAAAAGAGCATATCGTAGGATGAGACCGTTTATAGACCAATTGAAAGAAAAACTTGAACAAGATGGAAAAATATAAAAATTTTGTGAGCTATTATTGGATTCAATTATAGTTGAAAAATGCAAGGATATATATTCATTAATGTATATTTTTGCATTTTTATTTGGAATTTTATCTGCAATTTGTAGAGATATATTTACCATGTAGATTTGTTTTTAAAGGAGAAACAAGTGAAGCTAGGAGCAAGAATAAGAAAAATCCGTATGTTTCGCAAGCTAACGCAAAAAGAACTGGGGCGCAGGTTAGGGTATGGAGAAAATAGTGCAGATGTGAGAATTGCCCAATATGAAAGCGGACAGCGCACGCCAAAACAGGAAACGCTTATCCGGATAGCAGAAATATTGGAAGTTGATGTCCGGAATTTTTTAAGTCCTGGAATTGCGACAATGGACGAATTAATGGAAACTTTATTCTGGATGGATGAAGAAAATAGAGGGCTTTTTCATCTGTTCCTGCTAAATGATTCAGAAAGTGAAATGGTTGGAATCACAATAAGGGATAAAAAAACAATGTCTTATCTGCAGGAATGGATGGGGAAAAAGCAGAAATTGGGCGATGGAAGAATCACAGAAGAGGAATATCTGGAATGGAAACTGCATTGGCCAGAGAATAAGAGAAAAACAGAATATAAAACCGTATGAAGTAAAAAGGAATTGCTTTGCGGAGAGTTACCTGTTAGAATATTACTGGAGTAACCGTGTACAGGGTTGGTAAAAACCTCCTGGATTTTCAGATTCCGTTAAGGGATACAGAAGAAGGGAGGTGGAGCGAATGGATACATACGAAGTCTTGAGCTTATTGTTCTTAGGCGGTACGTTTCTGATTGCTTTGCTTGCCTATTTGGATAATAGGGACAACAAGCGAAAAAAATAGCCTACCCTGTCTGCCAACAGGATAGGCAGCTCTCTTTGAGAGCAAAATAAATTAAAACCTAATCCAGGAGCATCCACCTTGTGGGCGGTTACTCTTTTCAATTAGAATATAGCATTTTCTCTCCGAAAAGTAAAGTACATTTTATGCAGCCAATTCTAAAAAAGAGTGGGCTGTTTTTTTATTGATAGGAGGGAAGTTTAATGTCTAAACTACAGGACATCCGAAACTTGGTGCAGGAACATGCCGTATCAGTGAGCAGTTCGCCAGGGGATTGGATGGATTATATGGACACAGCATCAAGGTTATATCGTTATTCTTTTTCAGACCAGCTTCTGATCCATGCACAGCGTCCAGACGCAACAGCCTGTGCATCACTGGAACTATGGAATGAAAAGATGTTACGCTGGGTAAATCGTGGTGCAAGAGGAATTGCCCTGTTTGATGAAACCTGGCAGAATACCAAACTTCGTTATGTGTTTGATATTTCAGATACGCATATGGTGGCAGGCGGAAGAAGCCCTTACCTGTGGCAGATGCAGGAACATCAGCAGGAAGAGATCCTTAACCATTTAGCAGAAGCGTATGGTCTGGAAGAAAAAGACACCGGGAGTTTATCGGATGCGTTGATGGCGGTTGCAAGGGAAATGGTCACAGACAGTCTGGAAGAATATCTGGACGGTTTGGAGTATGCAGCGGAAGGAACCTATCTGGAAGATCTGGATGAAGTCACGATCCGCAGTGATTTCCGCCAGCTTGCAACGGACAGCGTATATTACATGCTTTGCAGACGGTGTGGTCTGGAACCGATGGAGCTTCTGGAAGAAGAGGACTTTATGCACATCACGGATTATAACCGGCTGTCTGTACTGACCTTTCTTGGAAATGCAGCAAGCCAGATCAGTGAGAGTGTTCTGATTGACATTGGAAGGACGGTACATAAAATTTCTCTGGAAGAAGCCAGAAAAGAGGTTGAAATTTCCAGTGAAAGGAATTATAATAACTTTAACACGTTAATGCGTGAAAATAAAAATCAGGACGTAGAAAACAACAAAGAAGAAAATATCGAGAATGAAGGAGGAACCGACTATGGAACTGACATATCATCGCAAGGGGGATTACCTGTTTCCGAACCTGACCGTAGAGGAGGAAGAAGTGACGATAGGGAAATACGGGATGCTTCGGAGGACATTCCTGAAGGAACACAAGAACAGCCTGTATCAGAGCCTGTTCCTGACAGGAAAGCTGAACAGCCATCTGGCAGAGATCGAGAAGGCAGCACAGGAGAGGATGGACAGCCAGATGGAGAAACTGCTGAAGAACCATCCGGCACCGGACAAGGAAGCAGATCCGATGGCCTGGACAGCACATATGAACGCACTGATGGCAACAGCGGAAGAGAGCATCTTGACGGAATTGGTATACAGCTAGTTGAAGATACAAGAGAAGATGGACTGAGTAAAGCAGAGGAAGAAATTGCCTCTGCTTTATCTTTGCCCGAATATCCAACTGCAAATGAACAAAGACGGCAGATCGAGGAAAGAGCAGCAGCCCTTTATGCCGGAGAAATCCCGATTCCAGAAAGCGTTGTCGATGAGATTTTACGGACAGGAGGAAACCGGGCGGGCAGTCAACTTCGTATCATCTATAATTTTATGAGCGAACAGGCCCCGGAGGAATATACGGAGTTTGTGAAGCGTGAATACCGCAAAGGTGGAAAAGGCTTTCAGGTTGATGGAAGTGAATATTCGGTCTGGTTTGATGAAACCGGGATGCAGATCGCAGTGGGGCATACGGTCACAGACCAGATTTTAGATAAGGCATTTTTATCATGGGAAGATGTCAGCGGACGTATCCATCAGCTTTTAGACCAGGGTGAATATGCACCGCAGTCTGTATTGGATGCAGCAAGAAACAATGCAGTAAAAGAACATGCACAGGCTCTTGCCTATATGAAAGGGGATATGGCAGAAGGGGTAGCCGAGATTGTTTTTGATGAGGAGGATTTACCACATCTTCACAGTATCTATCCGGAGATCACGGATTATCTGGAAGAAAAGCTGGAAGATCCACAGTGGCTTTCGGATTTGAATGAAAGACTGGAAGCACTGGCAGAAGCCTATGAGACGGACAACTCTCTTATGCGTTTCCATCATTATAATCCGGTCAATATCTCCAGACAGTTCCAGAAGTTTGCAGATGAAGTGATCCCATACCAGGCAAGAGAGGGATTTGCATGGAAAGAACAGCAGATGTTCATTACACAAGACGAGATCGACGCATTTCTTGCCAGAGGTGGGGCGTATTCCGAAGGCAGACTCAGGACATATTCCTTTTATCTGCTGCATGAGGATGAAAGATCGAGGACAGGTTTTATCAAGGAACAGTATGGAATCGGTGGAAGCAGTCATGCACTGTCTGGTGCGGATGATTCACACGCAAATTATGATGGAAAAGGATTGTTTCTTGCAAGAGGTGCTTATGGAAATCCATATACGTCAGTTTTATTATCTTGGAATAAAGTTGCAAATAGAGTAGCTTATCTGATAAAGAATGACCAGTTCCTGCAGGCAGAAGATTATGCTCGTATGCCGGAATATGAACGGCAACAGATGGCGAACAAGGTACTCCGCTTTTATGACCGTCTTCCGGAAGAAATAGACAGACCATTTACGGATGATTTCTTCTGGGAAAAACCAGGAAAAGAAATGGTGGCAGTTTTAGAGAATCCAGAGCAGACAGAAGAACTGTTACAGAAGATGGATGCAGCATTGGCAGTTCTGCCATTAGATTTTGAGGCATATGGGACAAACTACCAGCAGAAAACAGAACTTCTTTCCGAACTTCACCAGTATGCAGAAGGGACCTATACGATTTTCCCGACACCGGAAGCAGAACCGTCTTTTGCGGAACCATCCGGGCACCAGATGACCATGTTTGATTTCTTGGATACGAAGGCAGTGACAGAACCGACCGTAGTAGATATGTCAGATGTGGAGGAAATAGAAGAGGAAGAGGTTACTGCCAAAGAAGATATTCCGGAAAATCAGGAACAGGAAATAACAGAAACTTCTGAGGGACAGGAACAAAAGGAATCAGAAGAAGAGATAACGGTTAAAACAGCAGAAGAACTGGCGGAGTCCTGGGATGAAGGTGTTTTTGAGTATCAGGGGTATCATTTTGAAGCAGTAGGGGTGTTGCCGGAAGGAATAGAAGGAAAAGATCTGGTTGCACAGACCCGTTCCAATACAGAACTGCATTTATCGACCTACCATACAGAAGATTTCCCAAAGTATTCTTATGATGATTTTTATGCAGTCAGCAATGCACCAACTGCCGATGTGTTCCGGTGTCTGGAAACCGGACGCAATTATATTCCCGGAGAAAATGAACTGTTTGGATATGAAGGAGAATTTCAACCATATTTAAAACCGGAAGTAGAAGAGATTGTAACAGAACCGCATAACTTTCGGATTCAGGATAATGACCTTGGAGCAGGTGGTCCGAAAGCAAAGTATAAAGCAAATATGGAAGCCATCCATTTATTGCAGACTCTGGAGCAGGAAGAACGTCTGGCAACACCCGAAGAACAGGAAATTTTATCCCGTTATGTTGGCTGGGGTGGCATCCCGCAGGCATTTGAAGAGAATAACAGTAGTTGGACAAATGAGTATCTGGAGTTAAAGAATACCTTATCACCGGAAGAATACAGTGCAGCAAGAGCATCGACCTTAAATGCTTTTTATACATCACCGACCGTGATCCGAAGCATGTATGAAGCATTGGAAAATATGGGACTGAAAAAGGGAAATATTCTGGAACCGTCCTGTGGTGTTGGTAACTTTATGGGACTGATCCCGGAGAGTATGAATAAGGCAAAGATGTATGGAGTGGAACTCGACCCGGTTTCGGGCAGGATCGCAAAACAGCTTTACCAGAAAAATAAGATTGCCGTGCAGGGATTTGAGGAAACCAGTTATCCAGACAGCTTTTTCGACTGCGTGATTGGGAATGTACCATTTGGGGCGTATCAGGTCAGTGACCGCAGATATGACCGGCATCATTTTATAATCCATGATTATTTTATAGCAAAATCCCTTGATCTGATCCGTCCCGGCGGTGTAGTCGCTGTGGTAACTTCCAGTGGAACGATGGATAAGCAGAATCTGGCAGTGAGACAGTATATCGCAAACCGGGCAGAACTGCTTGGAGCCATCCGATTACCGAATAATGCGTTCCAGAGAAATGCCAATACCAGCGTTGTTTCTGATATTCTGTTTTTCCAGAAAAGGGACAGGGCATCCATTGAGGAACCGGAATGGTTAAATTTAAAGGAAACACCGGAAGGCTATTCAGTCAATGCTTATTTTGCAGAGCATCCGGAAATGGTGCTTGGTGAGTTTACTACAGAAAGTACCCAGTATGGAAAGCAGGAAGTGACCGTAAAACCAAAAGAAGGAATTACCTTAGAAGAACAATTAAAAGAAGCTGTCCAGAATATCCATGGCACGATCACGGAACTGGAACTTTCGGATACAGAGTTAGAAGAGGATGTTGTCTCTATCCCGGCAGACCCGGATGTAAAGAATTTCAGTTTTACCGTAGTGAATGAGGAAGTCTATTACCGGGAAAATTCTGTGATGAACCGCATGGAGCTTCCGGCAATGACAGCGGAACGTGTCAAAGGGATGGTGAAGATCCGTGATGTTACGAATGAACTGATCCGGTGTCAGATGGAAGAGGGAAGCGATGAGCAGATCACAAAGCTGCAGGAAAAACTCAATGAAGAATATGATATCTTTACAGCAAAATATGGTCTTATCAGCAGCAATGCCAATAAGAGGGCATTCAGTCAGGACAGCAGCTATTGTCTTTTGACTTCTCTGGAATTTCTGGATGATAAGGGAGAACTGAAACGGAAAGCGGATATTTTTACCAAAAGGACAATCCGCAGGGCAGAAACGGTAACTTCCGTGGATACTGCCAGTGAAGCACTTGCGGTTTGCATTGGTGAGAGGGCAGGCGTTGACCTTTCCTATATGGCACAGCTTTCAGGGAAAACAGAAGAGGAGCTTACAGAAGAACTGGCAGGGGTGATCTTTAAGAATCCGATTGGTGAAAAATGGGAGCCATCGGACGAATATCTTTCTGGAAATGTGAGGGAGAAACTGCAGATCGCAAAACAGTTTGCAGAAGATCACCCGGAATATCAGGTGAATGTGCAGTATTTGGAGCAGGTACAGCCAAAAGATCTGGATGCATCAGAGATTGAAGCAAGACTTGGGGCAACCTGGATCTCCGAGGATTACATTACACGGTTCATGGCAGAAACATTCCATACACCAAGATATTATGTAGGGAGCAAGGTCAAAGTCCAGTATGCCGAAGTGACCGGACAGTGGAATGTTATGGGAAAGAATGTGGACAGTTACGGAAATGCTCTTGTTACTTCCACATATGGAACACAGAGAGCCAATGCCTACCGTCTTTTGGAAGATGCTTTAAACCTTAGGGATACCAAGATTTATGACACGGTACAGGATGCCGATGGAGAACACCGGGAATTAAACCGGAAGGAAACGATGCTGGCACAGCAGAAGCAGGAACTGATCAAAGAGGAATTTAAGGAGTGGATATTTAAAGACCTGCACCGACGGGAAGATCTCTGTAAGATCTATAATGAACGATTTAACAGCATCCGTCCACGGGAATATGATGGAAGCCATATTCAGTTTGTTGGCATGAATCCGGATATCACCCTGATGCCGCATCAGAAAAACGCAGTGGCTCATGTGCTGTATGGAAATAATACGTTACTGGCTCATTGCGTAGGAGCTGGAAAGACGTTCCAGATGATCGCAGCCGGTATGGAATCAAAACGGCTGGGACTCTCACAGAAGAATCTTTATGTTGTGCCAAACCATCTGACCGAGCAGTGGGGCAGTGATTTCTTACGACTTTATCCTGGGGCAAATATCTTGGTGGCAACGAAGAAAGACTTTGAACCGGCGAACCGAAAACGTTTCTGTTCCCGTATTGCGACAGGGGATTATGATGCCGTGATCATCGGACATACACAGTTTGAGAAAATCCCTCTTTCCAAAGAACGGCAGATTGCCATGCTGGAAGATCAGATTGCAGATATTACGTTTTCCATTGAAGAAGCAGCACATCAGGCAGGGCAGAATTATACCATCAAGCAGTTGGAAAAAACAAAAAAGAGTCTGCAGACGAGGATGAAGAAACTTAATGACCAGACCAGAAAGGATGATGTAGTAACTTTTGAGCAATTAGGCGTAGACCGGCTGTTTGTGGATGAAAGCCATAGTTTTAAGAATCTTTTTTTGTATACAAAAATGCGGAATGTGGCGGGAATCTCACAGACGGATGCACAGAAAAGTTCGGATATGTTTATGAAATGCCGGTACATGGATGAACTGACCGGCGGCAGAGGAATCACCTTTGCGACAGGTACCCCCGTGTCAAATAGTATGACGGAGCTTTACACTATCATGCGTTATCTCCAATATGACACACTCATGCGTATGGGTATGGGACACTTTGATTCCTGGGCGGCAACGTTCGGGGAGACAGTAACCGCAATCGAATTATCACCGGAAGGAACGGGCTATCGTGCAAAAACACGGTTTGCCCGTTTTTTTAATCTTCCGGAGCTGATCTCCATTTTTAAGGAAGCTGCAGATATTCAGACTTCTGATATGCTGAATCTTCCCGTACCGGAAGCAGAGTTTATCAATGAAGTCTTGAAGCCAAGTGAAGAACAGCAGGAAATGGTCAGTGCTTTTTCAGAACGTGCCGAAAGTGTAAGAGGCGGTCTTGTGAATCCGACAGAAGATAATATGCTCAAGATTACCAATGACGGAAGAAAATGTGCATTGGATCAGAGGTTATTAAATGAAATTCTCCCGGATGCCGAAAAAAGCAAGGTCAATACCTGTGTGGAAAATGCTTTTCAGGTATGGGACGAGGGAAAAGCAGATCGGACAACACAGCTGATCTTCTGTGACTTGTCTACTCCAAAAGGGGATGGGACTTTCAATGTATATGATGATGTCCGAAACAAACTGGTTGCCAGGGGAATCCCGAAAGAAGAGATTGCGTTTATCCATGAATACAACACGGAGACAAAGAAAGCAGATTTGTTTGCAAAGGTACGGGCCGGGCAGGTGAGAATCCTTATGGGTTCCACTCCAAAACTCGGTGCTGGTACCAACGTACAGGACAGGCTCATTGCCCTCCATCACCTTGACTGTCCGTGGAAGCCGTCTGATGTAGGACGGATTTTGCGGACATTCAAAATAAAAAAGAATGTGGAGGTAACAGACA
>NZ_QUGH01000023.1:0-1112 GCF_003478985.1 Ruminococcus sp. AF20-12LB
TGAAAAGTGCGAACATAAAAATAGTTTCATCAATATTCTCCTTTATAAATTCCGATTTTTCGTTCTCAGCGACTTCCCAATAAATGGGAATTTAACGTTCTCTTTTATGCCTATCAATAAGCAACAAAACAAACATAATAAACCATATCCCCCATGCAATCAAACAACCAATTCCTAGATATTGGATATCTATGATTATTCCAATAATAAAAGGAACTGACATAAACATCATTCTTTTTCCATATGCCTTACACATAGCATTCTCATCGTATTTCTTTCGTTCATCCGCTGATTTCATATTATAACCCGACAAGAAATTAGCAGCTTTTCCTTCTGATTTATAAAACCACATTCCAAACAAAAACATAATCACTGCCATCATAAAGTCAAAAACAATATAGATCATATAATCATAGAACATATAATACAATTTCTCCTTTCAGCCAATCACTCTTATCTCTTTGAATTTTCTACATTACTCCTCATCTTTGACCAAACATAGCAAATCAGTATATCCTGACTGCATAAGTAATTGCTTAAAACCAGAAAGCACTTCTTCTTTTGTATAATTGTTATTTTTCAAAAACTCACTATCCTTCTCACTAAGGTATTGGTAGAAAAGAGCTGCTGCCATTACCTCATTTCTGTCTGTATAATCAATGCTATCTAAAAGTATATTCTCTGCTTCGTTAATTTTCCCAGAATCAATCATATCAAGAAAATCTTTCAAATTTTTCCCTGATACTTCATATTTATTTTCTTTTTCAAGTTCAACAGAAACATACTTTTTCCCAAACATTAAAGAAAATAATACTCTTACCATTTCTTTTATCATTCGCATAATATAGTCTTTTTCGTCTGTGAAATACATTTTTCACCTCCATAACTACCGATTTTCCAACAATACAAGCAGGAAATTATTTATCATCTGTATTGTTTTCCTTTTTCTTATGAGTCGAACCCAAGCAAAGAAATGAAGAACCAAGACATAACCATACTATAGCCATAGAACTTTCATTTCCACTCGTAAAGCCAATAGCTGACGCTATGAAAAACAGAACTGATGCAATGTAAAATAAGATTGATTTGTTTATCCCTTTTTTCATAAATAA
>NZ_QUGH01000023.1:1122-23870 GCF_003478985.1 Ruminococcus sp. AF20-12LB
GATTGATTTGTTTATCCCTTTTTTCATAAATAAGCATCTCCTGCAAACAATAATTTATTTTAATAAATATTTTTTAAACGCTTTATGATTATCAAAGTGGACTTCTCTAAAAAACAGAACTAACCAAATAATATAGGTTGGTATAGCCATATATGGGGTTAAAAGGCAGGATAATGTCGCTCCTGCTAACATTATAACAGTCCATATGAAGCACTGATTTCTTATATCACGAGAGATCTGAGCTTTATCATACATTGCTTGTTCTTCTTTAGAAAATGAATTAAATCCTGAAACAAATTTAGTTGCTTTTTCCTTAAAAATCGCAAATAACACACCTATAATTACAAATGGTATAACCAAAATTATACATGACCAAAATCCTATATTCATAATACATACCTCCTCTTAAAATACCAATTTCTCAGTTTCAAAAACTGGAAGTTATTGATCTTCTGAATCCAATCCAAGTTCTTTCAGCTCTTTTTCGTTTTGGATATCTTCAACAGTTTTCTTTCCAGTGATAGCACTGTAGGCTTCTTTGATGCCATTTTTCACTGCCCATTTGATAACGAAATACAGCGCAATCAAAATAACAATTGCGGTTCCTCCACTTATACCTAATTCATTCCACATAATTCAATCCTCCAAATTTCGATTTCTATTTTCGTTTCCATAGCATAGTGTACTCTTTTTCACCAGTAGCTTCATCCAAGCCTTCACATTGAATAATGAACGCTTCTCTTTGGTAAAAAGAAATTGCTCTGGCATTCTTCTGGTATACATTTAATCGTAAGCTAACTTTTTTATCCTTAACATAATCTAATAAAAGCTTACCTATGCCACATGACTGCATTTCATCGGAGACAAAAATACCTTCTATATATTTATCATTTAGTCCTACAAATCCTTGTATCATTTTATCTGCTTCAAACACATAAACTTCGTATTGTGACATCATTTCTTTTACTAATTCATAATTACTTTTCCAGTATTGATTGGAAATAAAATAATGGGCTTTCAGATTTGTCTTTAACCATATGTCAGCAATTCTATCGATATCTCCGTTCAGCAACTTTCTAATCATAACAAATTTTCTCCACAACTACATCCTTTATGCTTTTCTCTTTTTTTCATTCTATCACAAGCTCACCATTAATCATCATTTTTTTGATATTTTTTCTTTTCCCCCACTGTAAAACAGGCTCTCAGCGTTTCGTTATATAGAGGGGTACACATACAGAGCAAGATCCACCCGTGTTTAACAGTATTGCCACTTGGCATCCTGTTCTCCTATGGGTTTTATCTTGATGGGGATCTCCCCATACCCTCTTCATAACAGACGTTTCACTTGTCTGTTGGTTTCACCTAAAGGTGTTCACAGCACTATTTCTAATATCGGAAGGGACAGCCGATATTGAAATACGTGGACTCCCAGTGGGCGGAATAGTAGCAACGGAAGGAGGAGTATGAGAACAAAAAACAAAGATAAAGAACTAAATCACAGACATTTTGTTGCAGTACGACTGACAGATGTCGAACTCAATTTGCTGGATCAAGGAGCTACTTGTTTTTCAATCTCACGATCTGAATATCTGAGAAAACTTCTGCTTGAGAAGCAAATCAATCATCAGATTAAAGTTGTTGCAGACATGAACGATCTCAGAAAACTGGTCAGTGAATATGGAAAGATTGGATCGAATCTCAATCAGATTGCCAAGCATTTTAACAGTGGTGGCAGTCAGTCACGTGCTATAGAAAATGAGATTCATCAGTGCATCACGGACTTATTCCTATTAAGAAAAGAGGTACTGAAACTGGCAGGTGGTATGAATGGCAATCGTAAAACACATTAAAAGCAGAAATGCAAATTACTCGGCTGCTATCAATTATCTTCTGTTTGAACATGATGAAAAAACCGGGAAAAAGATTGTAGATGAATCCGGACGAAGCATCCTGCGAAAAGAGTTTTATATGGATGGACTGAACTGTGATCCGATGTCTTTTGACAAGGAATGCGAACTGACAAATGCTCATTTTCACAAAAATAAGAAACGTGAAGATATCAAAAGTCACCACTACATTATCAGCTACGATCCAGCCGATGTTACAGAAAATGGACTTACCGGCGAGAGAGCACAAGCAATCAGTTTGGAACTTGCAAAGCAGATGTTTCCTGGATATCAGGCACTGGTAGTTACTCACACCGATGGCCACAATGAATCCGGAAATATCCATACTCACATCGTCATCAACAGTGTGAGGAAGACTGCAGTGGAAAGGCAGCCTTATATGGATAAACCACATGAAGAAGTTGCCGGATACAAGCATCGTTCCACGGATAAATTCATGAACACTTTTAAGAAAACTGTCATGGATCGTTGCCTACAGGAAGGACTTCACCAGATAGATCTTCTTGCTCCGGCTGAAAGAAAAATCACTCAGAAAGAGTATATGGCACAGAAACACGGCCAGCAAACAATAGATGAGATCAATCGGAAAATTATCGAAGATGGTCTCAAACCAACATCCACCGTATTCCTTACGCAGAAAGAATATTTGCGACAAGCGATTGATGAATGTGCTGTCACTTCCAGTAATTTTGATGAATTCCAATCTAAACTTCTGGAACTATTTCAGATCTCTGTGATTGAGCATCGTGGCAGATACAGCTATCTTCATCCTGATCGACAGAAGCGGATTTCTGAACGTGCACTTGGAACACGATATGGAAAAGAACACCTGGAACAGACCTTCTTACGCAAGGATCCATTGGCCATTCTCTACGTCAGATCTCACCTGTGCCTGGTTGTAAATCTCCAGACAAATGTGAAAGCAATGCAGAGCCCGGCTTATGCTCATCGGGTAAAACTTTCTAATCTGCAGCAAATGGCAAATACCATTATCTATGTGCAGGAACATGGATTTGATACGCAGTCAGATTTGAAAAACACACTGCTTGCATCAAAGCAGGAATTGAAAGAAATGCAGACACAGTTTGCTCAGCATCGGTCCAATCTAAGGACTCTCAATGATCAGATCCGCTACACCGGACAGTACTATGCAAACAAGGAAGTTTATTCCCAATTTTCAAATGCAAAGTACAAAGGAAAGTACCGGAAAGAACATGCGAAAGAAATTCAGAAATATGAAGAAGCCAGAGATTGGCTGAGATCCTTTTATCAGGATGGAAAGATGACAAGCCTAAAAACCCTGACTTTACAAAAAGAAAAACTGCAACAGCAGATAGCTTCCGAAGAAGAAGCAATAAGCAGCTTGAAAGAAAAATTAAAAGATCTGGACACTGCCGATCAGAATGTTGATGCCATTCTTCAGATGCAGATTCCAGAACCAGTGAAATCAAAAACCAAAGATCTCGAACGATAACTATTACAAAACAAAGGAGGAACTATCACATGACACAAGAAGAATTTAATGTTGTATTTGAACTTCAGATGAGAAAGTGTGCCGATATTCTGGCACATAAAAAGAAAGAATATACCGGTGATAATATTGACCGCCTCAGTGCATTCAAGATTGCTGCCGCTTTACAGAACTGTGATCCAAAAGCAGCACTGGCCGGCATGATGTCGAAACATGTCGTATCCCTTTACGATATGTGTTATTCCACTCTGTTACATTTTGACATGGAACAGTGGGATGAAAAAATCACAGACTGCATCAATTATCTGATCCTTTTAAAAGCTCTGGTAAAGGAGGAACAGGCCTATGGATCACATTGAAACAGCTATCTTAAACTGCTATGGAATCCGGGAAGCAGAACAAAATATGGTCTTTGCTGCCAGGCTCACACAACACGGTCATACGATTCAGAGCATGGCAGATCTGATGGACCTTTACCATCAATCCTACAGTCAGAAGACCGTAGAAAACATTGCGGGGCTTCCACATCCAACCGTACAGAAATTCATGGTCATTACCGTGGCTGTTGTTGGTGCAAGCAGACGCTTCCTGGCACAGATCACAAGGCATCAGAACGAAGTAAAGTACATGAGTGCATCTCTGCAGTACAGCAATTATTCCGGTCACGCTGCATTTGCTATTCCATATGGGATCATGAAAGCAGATAAAGAAATCCAGGATATTTACAAAAAAAGCTGTCAGTCAGATCTGGACCACTATACAGAACTCTGTGCCTTAGGCATTGATCATGATTCAGCCGGATATGCCACACCTCAGGGACTTCGAAACGTACTGATCATCAGTGCAACGCCTTACCAGTGGAAGCATATGATCGGTCAGAGAACCTGCAGAAGAAATACGGATGAAACAAGGATTGTGATGCTACAGATCTGGCAGAGATTGTACAAATTAAGCCCGATTCTTTTTGCACCGGATCTGACCGGTCCATTCTGTCAGAGAGGAAGCTGTATGGAAAAACAGATGTCCTGCCAGAATCCTATTTCAAAACTTTGGATACCGTCAGATATCTTAAAAGCAGATTATCCATTGCTCATCAGAAGGGAGGTGAGCAGCCATAAAGATTAAACTGATTGACTTTGGTCTGAAAGCAGATCATTATCCCTTCCGGCCACATGAAAATGATGCCGGTGCTGATGTATTCATGCCTTATGATTGCGTATTAAAACCAGGTGAGGTTGCAAGAATTCCACTTGGATTTGGTCTCATCATCCCCGATGGATTTGCCGGATATGTCTTTCCACGAAGCAGCATGGCAGCAAAAGGACTGGTATGCGAACTTCCACCGATCGACTCCGGTTACCGTGGTGAGATCCATGCCATTATCAGCAACGTAAGCACATCTTCTCAGACCATTCATAAAGACACACGCGTCGGTCAGCTGGTGATTACACCAGTCGTGATCGCAGATTTTGTCCTGGACCTTGGTAATGAACGAGGAACCGGGGCTTTTGGAAGTACAGGAGAATAATACTATGATTACATTTGGAAGAAAATTAAAACACTTAAGACAGAAAAATCATCTCACCCAGAAAGAACTCGGCATGGCTGTTGGATTTCCAGAAAGCTGTGCTGATGTCCGGATTTCTCAGTATGAAAGCGATGTCCGAACACCGAAAGAGGATCTTATGAAACTCTTCGCATCAAAACTCGGTGTTCCGGTTGAACTCTTTACCGTACCGGTACTCTCAGAACCCAGGGAGTATGAGGCAGCGGAGTATTGGAGGTATGAGTTAGGGGCAGAACTAGATTAAGTGTCATAATACTGAAATGAGGCAACGGCTTTTCCGCTGCCTCTCTCTTATCATTTTTTGGGGTAATAATTGAAAATATCCTGCGTTGAGCAATCCTCTTTTTCTGCGCTTTATCTGCATATCTATATATTTCATTTTATTTCTGTTCCATCGATAAAAAGCACATATTTATCTAGATTATGAACAATATCATAATCTTTTCCATATTCAATCGGTCTAAATTCTATCTGCATAATGGATTTTCCATTTTCGATATCTTCTTTCCAAGAATATACGGTCATATCAAGGCTGGTTGCATATCCATGATCTGTAGAAAATTTTATTGAATGAAATGAATTCTCTTTGTACATTTTTAAAAGCAGTCTTGCAAATGCTTCTTTATCAGAAATATTTTTTCTGTTAGCAACTACTGTAAGATTTTCATCTCTATTCATAGAAAAACTGCCAACTACATCTGGCTCACCTTCTTTATACTTTAATAAGCTTTTTCCAATTATCATTCCAACAATAATCGAAAAAACGATAGCAACAAATACAAGTGTTATATTATTTTTCTTCATTTTATTAAGTTCCTCAGAATTATATATAAGTCTTTAGAACTACTATATCATATTTTCACGTTAAACCAAATAAAAAAGAAGAGCAATAAGCCCTTCCATCTTCTTATTCATGTATTTATTCCACCAATGCCCTCACCGCATTGATAATTCTCTGTTGCTTTTCTTTAGGTAGTTTCTCTATCATTTCAGATAATTCATTCGTAACGCCAGTAACCGAATGTGTCACAACATCAATCAATAGTGTATCTGCTGAAACATCTAATGCATTTGCAATCGCAATAAAGGTATCAAGTTTTGTTACTTTCAGTCCTCTCTCTATAACACTTACATGAGTTGGACTTAAGCTTACCAGTGCTGCCAATTCTTCTTGTGTAAGATTCTTAGCTTCCCTTGCAGCTTTTATTCTCTGACCAACCGCCTTTAAATCCATTGTGACACCTCCTTTAGAACGATAATTCGGTCTAAAACTAGTATAACGATTGATCTTTAAAACATACAGAATCTACAGATTGTTAACTTGTTCTTTAGAACTATTTTAAATTAAAAAGGCCCAAAAGGGCACTTTCCCTTTTGAGCCTATACACTTTATCAACTAACGTATTTTGCTTTCATTTTTCCTCATGGTCATGAGGCTTTTTTCTCTTAAATCGCATTCTATGAATCCTTTGATTGTTCTTTCTGTTCTTCAATAATTCGTTCGGTTGCTTTATGAATCCTATCCTTGGAATAGGGTGGTCTTAAATTCAATGATAACCGTCCCTTTCTGATCATATACGTTTCACTGCCATCTTCCGAAGCTCCTTTCAACCAGCAATCATCCGGACACTTCTCAGCAAAGGATCTCAACCGTTTCTGCAAGCTCTGATTGAAGGTATACACATCATAGAATCCGTCATCTTCATTGGTCAGAATAATCGTTTCTTTTTCACACTTTAACCTTCGCATATTCTACCCCCGCTTTCTTTCCATTTCCTGATCCAGGTACTTTGGTATCGGCTTTCCGGACCGACGAGCAATAGCAATCTGTTTCTGATGCAGTCGTTTAATCACGGATCTTCGTTTCTTAGGTTTGCCATCCTGTTGATTTCTGGGAGTCTGTTTGTTGCTGCGGGCATTAGAGATCTTTTCTGGATTCTTCTTCTGATTATTTACCAGACCGTCCACCATATCATAATTGGCTTCGGTACCGGATTCTCTGCTTCGTTCATAAGTGCCGTTCTGGTAGAACTTCTGGTAATGTTCCAGACGGATTTTACCATCTTGTTTTAACTGTTCGACTGAATTTAGCGGTGCCTGCTGTTGAATGTAATTATGGATCTTTTGTTTTGTTTTTTCGTCGAATTTCTTACATTCTTCGACAACCATTTTTCCATAGGCATCCAGGATAACACCTTGAGCCTGATCCCGGTATACTTGATGTTCCATCAGATAAAACTGTTTCCCGTCGATGATGATGGTGTCTGTTGCAATCCAGTTCCCTTTTTTTCCGTCAATTTGATAATTCTCAGTCTCCATAGTGATCAGTGCGCCCGATGTATTGATACGAATGAATCCGGCCAGATACTGTGGATAGTTCTCATCTACATAGTAGCAGTTGATTTCTCCATCCCTGTTCAGTACAAGTACGTCACTGACTTCGCATTGCTTTTTCATTCGTTTCCAGATGTCAGCGACTTTTTCTTCTTCCTGCATTTCATGAATCGAGATTACTCGGTAATTTTCGACAGTAATCGACACATTCTGCTGTCTTGCTTCTTGATATGGCAGATGCCACAGTGCTTTTCCTGCTGTCTGCTGATCTACTCGGTAGACTGCAAATTGATTAAGCTTCATAGGCATCGTCCTCCAAGTTATTCAGATAATAATTCAGATCCAGAGAATAGTAGTATTTGTCTTCGATCTGCTGTAATTTTCCAACTGTAGAATTGATGATCTCCATCATTTCATCATTCTCAGTATCACTTTCTTCCTGTTCCAAAACTTCCAAAGCTTCTTTCAGTGTTTGGATTGTTTCTTCCTTTGTGTGCTGCTGGAAGATAGCAGTAATAGTCAGTTCGTTTTCTTCCAGGTTTACATTTCTCATAGGCTCATTTCCCCCCTTTTCTTTTTCGGTATTGGTTTCATCTGTATATTCAGCTCCTTCTCGTTTTTTTCTTCGCTTATATTTTTTTCGTTATCCACTTTCTTATTGGATTTCAGAGGATTTTCCACATTTGGATGTCTTTTTTCCAAGTACTTTTCCACACGACTGATTGCATTTTGCACATAAGAATTTTCTCTAAATCCAGGAATCGAATTCAAAAATTCTTTCTGTATTTTTCCTTCGATCATCAGACTCTGCATTCCTTCATAATCACTTCCGTCTTTCAGATCAAAGCCAACACATTTCAGTCCATGCATACGTTCTGATGGGATTTTCTCATAAGCTTCCAAGGCTTCTGGTAATGTCAGGTCATAATGTACTTCACCCATTACAGGAAATTCAGCACATTCAGCCGCATAAAAGCTGATACATGTAAGATCATTTTCATAATCCACATTTTCTATTTCCGGGACAATATCGAGTATTTTTTCTCTTTGTGCTGCAAAGTCTGGAAGTTCTTCATAACCAAATCGATCCACGTAATATGCCTGCATATCCCCACCACGGTTTGTAATGATAACATCACTGACCGACATAGAATGTGCTTTATAATCTGCCGGTGGATTATCGTTGAATACGGCATACAAATCATCCAGCTTTTCATTTTCATGTAATCTGCCAGAATAGACACATTTATAATTTGCTGCATCGATTGTAATGCCATCTTCTTTGACCATTGCCATATTCATAAATAAATGTTGTTTTCCCGGTGTGCCTTCATCCACATGGTAAATCGCATATCGATCACCATTACCTCTGAACATTTCTTCCTCTAGGGTATAATCAAACTTAAATGGATACAAAGCCCGATCAACTCTTTCCGAAATATCCGTTCCTTCTGCAATCGTATCTTCCAGCCAATCTTTGATATCTCCCCATGATTTAAACTGCAAATACCTAGCAATTTCATGTGTCCCATCCGGTGCCAGTACAATATGTCCCGGTTCGCTTTCCCGATAATCATAGCGGTATCCGGCTGCTTCCAGTGCATCTACTAGAATGCCGTATTTTTCATGTAATTCTGTTTTCTGTTTTTCTTCAAGAATGATTTCCAGCTCTTCTGTAAGCTGATCGATCATTTCACCGGCTGTCTTGCGGATTGCATCCATAGATGCTTTCATTTCCTTCATTTCCCGGCTGCTACTCCAACCTGCAATGTAAGGAAAACTATAATCCGATGTATCCAAACCAAAGGAAGAACACACACAATAAGCAACGGATTCTGCTTCAACCTCTTTTGTCAGTCGGTCTTTTTCTACTCCAAGACTTTCCATGATCTCCCTGTCATGCAGTTTTGCATGGGCGGTTTCATGAATAGCAGTCTTTAAGGTCTGGCTTTCACTGAGTCCTTTTTTGATCACGATTTCCTTATCTACATTGTGATAATATCCATTGGCATTGCCATTGATCTCATCGAATCGTATCGGCACTGGGGATATTTTCTGAATAGCCTGCATGAAAGAATCAAAATCCTGCACAGCTGCAGTCAATAATTCCGGTGCTAGTGTCTGGATTGGTTCCCCGGATGTCTGAGCAATATCAAAGACGGTAACTGCTTTAAAATGTGGAACCGTAACTTCCACTTTTTCAGTCTTAGGTTTTCCATCGGTTCCCATGATTGGTCGCTGATTTTTATCCAGGACCTCTTTTTCCTTCATTTTCTTATATGGTGCTGGTGCGATGATCGTAATTCCTTTTTCGCCTTTCATGACCTGTCTACCCATGGACTGCCAGTTTTTGTAGCTGGTAACAAGTGTGGCATCCGGTCGCTGCATAGCAATCAGCATTGTATTGTTAAAGGAATAATTGTGAAACTTTGCCATGGTTTTAAGAAATTCCTGATAGCGGTTACTTGTAAAAAGTTCTTCCACACCGGATTCCAGTGACTGCATAATGCTGTCCATATCTTTTCCCTGAACAGGCAGTGGAATAGTAGTAGTTTTATTTTGTTCTGTCATAATACTCCTTTCCAAAAACGCCCTACGACATTTCTTTATGCCGCAGGGCGTTTGCTCATTTAACGTTTTTCATGCTTGGTATTAAAGTTCCATATCATGTTTCTTTGCTTTCGGTTTCTTATCCGGCTGTTCTTTTCCGGCTTTCTCCGTTTTTGCAGCCTGTGCTTCTTTTTCTTTCTGACGTTCTGTGAATCTGTCAGCTTTTTCAAAGACATGATCCTTTGTGTGTAATTTACAAATCTGCGTTTCTTTCCTTCCAGATATTTTTCCAAGTCAGGTGTTTTTCGTTTTTTCATGGCTTCCTCCTTGTTTCCAGAAATTTATTTGGCAGGTACGTGAAAGGATATGTTTTCTGCATATCATCAAAATGAACAATTGCTATGCCTGACAACAAAAAAAGGACACCTTCCATTGGTATTTCTACCAAAAGAGAAGTGTCCTTTTATACACCTTATTTTTGAAAAATGCTCCTCAAAAATAATCAATATTTTACTTGTAAACAAATAAGTCAAACAGTTAAGAATCCATAGAGCTCCTTATTCTGTTTCCTTATAATCCATACATCATTATTTCAATCTATACAGCTCCAGGCCGTTTCATGTAGCTCCATGTCAATCCGTGGAACCACTTTTCCTGATTGGACGTCTATGACTACCAAACCGAACTCTTTTTTCTGGATTAGTACAGCTTAGCACCTGCCGGAATATGGTTATCAACCATCAGAAGATGCAGTTCTTCATCCTCTGAATCCTTCAGGTTATTCACTGCTGAAAGCAGCATACCGCAAGACTCGATTCCCATCATCTTTCTTGGCGGAAGGTTGGTGATTGCAATCAGTGTCTTACCAACTAATTCTTCCGGCTCATAGTAAGAGTGGATTCCGCTTAAGATCGTGCGGTCTGTACCTGTTCCGTCATCCAGTGTGAACTGAAGGAGCTTCTTGCTCTTCGGAACTGCTACACACTCTTTAACCTTTACGGCACGGAAATCAGATTTGCTGAATGTATCAAAATCAACCTCTTCTTCAAATAAAGGCTCAACCTTTACGTTGGAGAAGTCAACTTTTGCTGTCTCTGCTGGAGCAGCTGCAGCTGTCTGAGCTACATTATTTGCTTCATTTTTTGCAGAACCCTGTGATTTCATTGTCGGGAAAACTGATTCGCTTACCATACTATCCCGTACTGTCGGGTATTATACATTATTTTCAAAAAGACTTCAACCTATTATAAGGTATTATTCAGTATGTATTTGTTGTAGTTCTGTTGCACACCACATAATTCTGTTGCACCTCATAGAATCAAGCCCACAAGGACTCTTTCCTAGAATATGTCTAAATTATGTGATAATTTTTCTATTGCTTCTGTTTTTTTCATATCGGTGACTTCGGCATATATATCCATCGTTGTCTCAATATTTGCATGTCCCATAACTGCCTGTATCACCTTAATATTCGTTTCATTTTCGCAGAATCTCGTACAAAAAGTATGTCTCAAATGATGGCAGGAAAAATGTGGAATAATGATCGGCTCCCTTTTCTCCTTTTTTGCTTTCAAAATTTCTTCTGCATTATAGTTTTCCCGGATGCGTTTGATCGTCCGGTTGACTGCCTGCGGATTATGAAGATTGCCAAACCGATTTGTAAATATAAATCCCTCCATACCGTCCAGTGTAACGGTACTGAATCCATTTTCTTTCTGATATTCATACTCTTCCATAAAAGCATTATATACTGGCTCCATCATCGGAACTGTACGAATACCCGCCTCTGTTTTAGGTAATGAAACAGCAAATTCGCATTTGGTTGTTTCTGCTCTGCGTGGATAATATGTAACACTATGATTAATATTAATCAGTCGTTTCTCTAAATCAATATCTTCCCATCGAATCCCAATAATCTCACCTATACGACACCCTGTACCTAAAAGAACGGTAAACAATGGTGCCCAATGATTAAATACTGGACTGTTCGATGTATAATTCATAAATGCTCTCTGCTGTTCTACTGTCAACGCATGTCTCACTCCATGATTCCTCCCTGGTTTCTTTTTTATTTCTGACATTACACCATGAGATGGATTGTTTCGGATAATATCATCTCTCACTGCTAACTGAAATGTTGGATGAAGCACCGTATGAATCGTTTCTAATGTATTAACCTGTAATTTCCTTTCATTTATCAAATGATAATAAAAGTACAGTACATCTGAATATTTGATTTCTCCGATTTTCTTCTTTCCAAAACTGTCTCTGACGTAATGATCATACATGTACATATAATTGGTATAAGTTGTTCGCCTCAACTCTGTTTTCGTAGAAATATATCTATCAAATACAAAATTAAGATTGGCATTTCCCGCAGCATACACATCAAGACCATCTAATTGGTCTTTTAACAATTTCTGCTCTTTTTCCCTTAACTTAACTAAATCCTTAGAATATGTATATTTTCTTTTTCCAAATGGATCTGTATAAGTGTATATGTACATCAGGTCGGACTGGCGTTGACTCTCGCCTTTGCGTAAGGCCCTGCCTCTATTATCTTTTCTTGCTTTTGCCACTGTAACTCCTTCCTAATGTAGCAAGGAGTCCTTGTGTTACTTTTCTGGCATCTGATATAAAAGATCAATACCTTTTTGTATCGCTTGTGTTGTAGTCAGCTCATGCTTCGCTGCATACTCTGACAATTTCTGATATTCTTCCTCTGTTAAGCGGAAACTTACATTTTTCTTTTTAGGGGATTCTGCTTTCGGTCTCCCCATTTTAGCCACCGTATGCACCTCCTTCATAGCTTGATTACATTATACTTTTTGTCATGCAAAAAGTCAATACTTTTCGTAGCACAAAAACTCTTGCAATACTATTTATCATTAAATACCGGTTCGGAATGTTTCCAGATATGCCTCAAAAATATCACAATTCACCAGTACCAATTTATCCAGCTTATAGACAGCATTTGCTTCCTTTGCCATTTTTTCAAACTTACTTTGACACATGCTGTACATTTCTGCACCTTCTTTATAACGAACAAATCTTTTCCTATTTATAATATGTCTTTGCATTCTTTCGCTCCTTTCCCAATTTATAACAATCCCACAGGCAGCCATCGGGTAATAGCTTCATTGGTATTTCACCATCTTTCCAGACCGGGCAGCTTTCCCGGAAGTATCATTATCAGAAACAGTATCTTCGCCACAAAAATCCCACTTCCTGATTACAGCCAAATATTTATCGCTCGTGCCTTTACTTCAATATCATTTTGATATTTCTTCGTTTACAACATTTCTACTTTGCGTCACGATGTCGCAAAGTTATAATGCAGACAGTCTTGGCGTATTTGCTATATAGCTCCTCTGTTTCATATGTCCTGCAGAATAAATATTAAATTTTCAAGGTACAAACAACGCTAAATAGCTTTTTCAGCAGAAAGGGATGCTTTCAAATGTTTTTTAGCGAACTATTTTAAATCCAATAATTGTTTTTATCAATTTTGTTTCCAGACGTCTGCGAAGTGTTTCATCTACACAATAATGAACACAGCCATACTCATCATACATTTTTCTGACCGATAATTTTGCAATATATCCTTCATAATGTTTCAGAATTTTATTTATCGCCTGAATGTCACCCTCCAATGCTCTTTCGATTACCCAAAACGGTATCAATTTTTTATTATTTACGCTTTTTTCTTCCGTTTTCACCTACATTTTCCTCCAGCATAATCTTTAGTATTTCAAGCGATCGTGTACGATGCTCATGTACCGTACTTCTGACAAGGTTCAGTTTTCTTGCTATATCCGCATCATTCATTTCCATAAAGTATGACAAAAGAATAATGTCCCTTTTTCTCTCTGTCAGCGCAGTTAATGCTTCTGCCAATAGAGCATTTTTTACCTCCACATCATAACCACCTGCTCGAAAATAGCTTTTTTCCAATTCATATTCATCAAATATAGAAAGGCTCTCCATCTCTTGTTCAGATAATTCTGAAAACAAAGTTTCGTGTTTTCTAAGATAAGCTAAATGTCTTTCATAATCCACTATTTCGCCCTTTAATGCCAATTTGCATTTTCGATCAAACTGGTGCATTACCGTTTTCTCATCGTAGGAAGAAGATTGCTCCATAGAGTTCACCTCCTTCCCGACCATGAGATATGAGCAAAGGTCTTTTTCCCTTTCACCCTTATCCCGATTGGGAAACCCCCATTGTTCGGGTTTAAAAGAAAAACTCTATAAAAAGTTCTTATGATATACAAAAAAACGTCCCTATGGATTGAAATCCATTGGACGTTTTCATATAAATAATCTAATATTCAAAAATAATTTTCTCCCTCCATTCCATATAATAAAAAAAGCGGAAACAATTTTTTATCATCTCCGCTTATTCTTGCTCTTTTCAATTTTATATTTCAAAATACCAACATACTGAGAGATTAAAATTATAAAGGAAGTCAGTGCAACTAAGGAAAGTATGTCTAGTATTCCTGCAAGTGTACAACAACCAGCAAATACAATAACAGCAATTAAGACTTTCATGGTTACTTTTTTGCAGTGTTCTTTTTCAGTATCATCAAGTTCTCGATTAATGCACTCTACTGGTGCAGCTTTCAAGATCAGTATCGCACTTACTAATATAAGAAGCCACGCTGTACCTACCGTAAACTTATATTTACTGTTAAAATACATTGCTATTATCTGTACAGTGACTGAACATATAAAACATGATCCAAAACTGTTAAGATGCACGCCACCGGCATAAGTCCGTAGCAACATAAAAATCCCAGTAAATATTGCAAATTCCGGAATCATATGCATATATATTGCTATACTCAAACAAGTTACGAAACAGCATAGCATCTCAAGTCCAATCTGAAAGCCATATTGATATATATCATATGATTCCGAGGAAACTGTACCAGTCTTAATAACATATTCTGTTAATTTTTCTGACAGCCGTCTCATTTCAAATCTTTTTAAGTTTTTTCAAGTTCTTCGGAACTTTCGGCTGGTGAAAGATATAGCAACATGCGCTATCTGCTGATACTTTTCCAAGTTTTAAAGATACATTTGCCAGTGCTTTCGCTGACTGATTTTTTACATTTTTCATAGTCATAGTAAAACTCTCCTTTCGTCTTCTTTTTAAAACAATACTACAAAAATACATTCCATTTCTTTTCCTGTAAAAAAAACGAGTATTCATGTAACTTTTTCCTGGGGCACTACAAACATCAATATTTCCTAACAAAAAAGGTTGCAATGAATTCATTGATCATTACAACCTTTTTGAGAACCATATTTTTTCAAGTACCATACCCACAATAATATCTCTTCTATTTTTTTTTGATATTCCTGTAAATCCTCCACATTCTCCAAATAATCATACACTCCAGCCTTCAGTATTGAAAAAATATCCTGCTTTGTCCCATTTTCAATCAGAGCAAGAATTGGAATTGTATTTCCCAACATTCCTTTTACTCTGATAATAAATTCAAATGTTCCTTTTTCAACCATTTTTTTATTAAAATACATAATAATAACATCTGGATTAAAATGCTTATCATCGTTCAACCAATCATAGGTACACCACCTCAATTTATATTTTCCTTTTGTTATTTTACTTGTAGTTTTAAATATTTCTCTATGGTCACTAAATAATAATATTTTTTTCATTTTACCCTACCATGACATTCAAATCGTAAAATTATTTTTATATTTTATCATGTTATTTCAAATATTATTTACGTGGTAATAATTCCGGCTATTCATGTAATTATTCCTTTTCTCCATACAACACAACTCTCACTAGAAATCTTTCTGGTATAGAATCGTCAACTGTAACCGTTCCATTGTACTTTGCTACAGCTCGGTAAACCGACGGCAAACCAACACCATGATTTCCAGCATCGGATTTCGTAGATTTCAGTCTCTTATCCTTCATTTTGATTAATCGCCCCTGGTAACTATTCATTAAAAATATCAACAGATTACCTCTATCATATTTCATTTGGATTTTTATGTACTTCTTCTTTTTTGCCTTTTCAGCCGCTTCTACAGCATTTTCTAATAAATTCCCAAGTATTAGACATATATCTGCACCCTTAAACTCCATCTTCATAGGAACCTTTATGTTCAAGGAGAAATCTATCCCTTTCTTTTGAGCTGTTACATACCAATATCCAAGTAGAGAATCAATTACAATGTTACCACTATTTGCAACCTCCGATATTGATAAGCCACTTTCTTCCATTATATCTTGGATAAATTCTATGATTTTCTCATCTTCTCCTTTCTCTGCATAAGCAAGAATAGATACTAGATTATTTTTCATATTATGTTTTATGTCCCTTAATTGCAACATAGAAAGTTCTCTTTCTTGTTGATGACGTTCACATAATTCCAACTGTTGTTCATAAACAGAAGTCATTCGTCTTAGTTGTAAATCATCCATCAATTTTACATAAATATAAAAAATCAGTACATTTAAGCACAGCAAAATAATTGCTGCAATTGCCGAATGAAAATATGCACGATCATTATTTATTTTGTAACTAAACAAAAAAATTTCGTTCATAACATAGATACTTCCAATTGGAATCAGAATTAACATAATACTGTGTTTAACAGAAAACTCTGTAATTCCACCTGTTAAAAATACCTTCCTTAAAGCAAAAATAATTAATAAAAATAATATTTTCGATATAATTGATCCCAAGATTCCATACATCTGAGAATACATAAATTGATTACAATAGATTGAGAGTATATATCCGCTTACCGTTTCTATCATCATCCAAATTGCGTTAAACGCCAGAACAAAAATACATTTGTTCCAACCTCTTCCTTCATAAATACACATCACTGAAATAAATGTTATTACAATAGTAATGATTATATTTATATAAACCGGTAATGTACTAGCATTCAAAAGCAGCAACTGCCAAACTACAAAAATGATGTATCCAATCACAATTGCTATTTTTTTCTTTCTTCTTGTAAAAAACATTGAAAAATAGTAAGAAAAAAGAAATATCGCAAATATTACAAGCAATATCGCTATCACATTCAGCAACATTTTATTCACCAACATAAAACGTATCCCCCATCGAACAGTACTGTTTATTCTTCTATCTTCACTAATTGAAATCTTCTTTTCATTATGGAAATCATATGAATTATTACCAAAGTTTCTATCCGCAAAGTAGTCCATGCTAACTGTTATCGAGACTCCTTTTTTTCCTATTAAAAATATGGAAAAAGCCAAAGCAGATACACTAAGAAAATAATATACGAAGTATATCAACCTTACCATAATCTATTTATACATCAACATAAAAAGTGTCCTCCATTTCACAGTACTGTCCACTGATAATCTTCCGCCTGTCTTCGCTAATAGGTATTCTTTTTCCATTATTCAACACTACAAAATCATATCCTATTTCTTCTACATGTTTATAACTTACCAAAAAAGACTGATGCACCCGCAAAAATGCCACTTTACTCCGTTCCAAACTTTTTTCAATATCATTAAGCTTTCCATAAAGTTCAAAATTTTCTTTTTCTGTAATTATCTTTACCTTTCTTCGATTACTCTCGAAATAAAGGATTTCCCCAATTGGAATTTTATGATTGATCCGTTGGTAACTATATCGAAAATAACTGTCAGTACTACTTATTTCTTCATAGGCTGCTTGCAAACACCGTTCCATCATTTCTCTACTGACAGGCTTCACCAGAAAACGAAAAGGTCTGATTTCAAACGACTCCATCATATAATTTTCATGGCTTGTAACATAAACAATCAAAACACTTTTATCAATCTTCCGAATTCTCCGTGCTACTGTAATGCCGTCTTCCTGTCCCATCTCTATATCCAGAAAGATAATATCAAAAGAATTACCCATTTCTACAGAATCAACCAAATGTTCTCCTTTCCAAAAAACATCCGTATCTACTGGCATAAAATTTCTTTTTGCTATGTTTTGCAACATAGTTTCTATTTTCCCTGTTGTAGAAACAACATCATCACAGATTGCTACATTTATCATTTTCCCTGTCCTTTTTCTTTTTCTCTTCATTTTTTCTAACAATCTGCAAAAGCGACCAGACCAATTCTTGATCATATTGATCTAATGTCTTGTAGACTTCAATCATATCATAATACTCATCCAATGTTTCATTGAGTTTAATCTGTCCTGTTAAATCCCTTTTTACATCTGACATCCCTAACAGATAGTCTGTTGTCACATTAAAATACTCTGCCAGCCTTTTGAGAATATCAACTTTAATCACTGTCACATCTTTCTCATATTTACTAAGCATCTGCTGAGTAATTCCCAATTCTGCAGCTAATATTTCTTGTATGATTCCTCTTTTTTCCCGAAGATTTTTTATACGACTTTCCATAATCCTATACTCCTTATTTTTATTCTAATATCATGCTACCCTTTTCTTGTTTTCATGATACAAATAATAGAAGTATTCATTTACATTGATTAGTGTTGTTGTCTTAGCCTCTAGCTTGTTTTTTCCTGATATAAAGCACGTTTCCGGATCTTGAGTTTAAAAAATCATTAAAATGTTTGCCAACTGTACAATATCATTTATTTACTAACTCCCCTAGAGCGTGTTTGAAAAAGGCTTTCTGCAAGATGTGCGTCACAATTTGTAGGAGATTTTGTTCGGATGAGGGCATCGTAGCGGGCTACGATAACCGAATTCGGGCAAAATATACCACAAAGTGGGGCGTACAGATTGCGGGAATGATTTTTCAAACACGCTCTAGGCTCATTTTTTTCACTGGCTCACTCGTAAACGGGTCTATATATTCTTTCTATCTTCTTTGCATTTTTTCTACTACATTTACATAATATCCACCACACTACACTCAAAATATCTATTTCCATATTTATATTCTAAATTTGCATATCTCTCAAAAATTATATATGTACTTTTGAATTTTAAATATATTATAAATTCTAATACCCTTATCCTATATGTTATTTACAATTCCATGTTGTATATGATAGACTGTCAATGCTAATTTGATCGGCCTCCCTTGTCGCATCACTAACAGATGTTTTATTTCTTTTCTAAGGCTACATTTTGGGAAGCAACCAAAAATATGGGTTTAGAAAGCATAACCTTACCATAACAATATAAATAGTAAGATAAACAAGATCATTTTCTCGATTATCTTACTATTTTTATTAATTAATTATACAACCATACAAACCGAATGGACTCCAAATAAATACTTGTGTAAATTATATCTGCAAGTTCATCTTTGGAAACATTTCTATTTTCTTCTCCTATACATCTCCCCACTTCCTTACTATGTAAAAATGTCATGATTATTCGATATTATTACATCAAGGAAAAAACAACATATTATAAAAGTATTATTATAGTGTAAGCATTAAAATTTTCGAAATTATATTAAAGAGTTAGATTTTGTATAAGTGTATATTTTATCAATAAATTGCAAGATATTTCACCAATGCAATATCTATAATCGTTATATTATTGAATATTCCGGCTTGGATGTCCATGCTGTCCGGTGATTAGGAAACCGATTGGCAAGTATATAGAATACAAGTTACCAATGTAAAGTCGGCTAACGCCCCGCAAAGCGGCTCTGGGCTTGACATAGGCTCTATTTCTTATTATAGGTAATCAAGCCAATCAAAGTTGGTTTCCACTACGCCGGAATCAAGGTTTCTTGACGCAAGAATATTCATATTATGGATGGAGATGATAAACTTTATGTTACATTTAGCTATTTGTGATAAATCATTAAATGATATCGAACAAATGGAAAAATACTTGGAGAATATAAAATTCTTTAATTTTGATTATGAAGTTTTTGAAAACGCAAAAGAATTATATAAGTATCAAACACAACACCATGAAAACTTTGACATATATATATTAAGCATAGAATTGGAAGACATGTTGGGGTTGGAAGTGGCCAGAAAATTACGTGAAGATTCTCAAGAAGCTTTGATTATTTTTGTATCAAATGATGCAAAATGCGTTTTTGATGTTTTCGAAGTTTTTACATTTGCTTTTTTGCTAAAACCTTTAACTTACAATAAATTTAGCACAACATTATATAACGCATTTAATTATTTATACAGAACTAAAAGGCTATTTTTATTCAGTTATCGCAAATGTAACTATAGTATATTATGTCAATCTATTCTATATATTGAAAAGTTAGGAAGAAAAGCCTTTATCCATACAACTGATGCAAGAGTTTATCAATGTAATATCACATTGGAAAAAATTTGGGAACAGTTAAATCCATCGAAATTTGCAGCTATTCATATATCTTGCATTGTAAACCTGACAGAAATTGCCAGCATTAAATGTGATCAATTAAAATTGAAAAATAATGAAGTATTGTATGTTGCAAAAAAATATCGCCAAGAAATCAAATCACGTCATTTACAAAATTTAAAGATGAAAAAATTGTAAAAATTTATATGCAACTACAAAATGTTAATACTTCTAGGTATTTGGAAATAGAAAACGATATATTAAAAAGGGGGATAAAAATGCCAAATAATCATATTCAGGATATTATTGATAGTGTATTACCACAAATTTCATTTAAAAGTAACAAAGTTCTCATAAGCGAAATTGGCGATGGCAATTTAAATTATATCTATAGGATAAAAGAAATAGGAACCCAAAAATCCATTATAATAAAAGTTGCACAATATGAAAGTAGAATATCTAAAGATATACTATTGGATATTTCCAGGAGTTATTTTGAATATTCCTATTATAGTTTAGAAACAGTAAAAAAATCAAATTTTTCGCCGCAGATTTTATATGCAAATCCTCAAGCTGGAATAATCGTTATGGAAGATTTAGTAGATTATTGTAGTTTGAGAGAAGCTCTTATTTCTATGAAAAAATACCAATGTATTTCTGATAATATATCAATGTATTTACGTTGCGTATTAATTGAAAATGCAACATTTAACCCAAACGATAAACTAGAAAAACTCAGATATAAGTTTCGAGGAAATAGGTTGTCAGAATTAACAAAGCAACTTATTTTTATCGAACCGTACAATAATATAAAAAAGAGAAATAAAGTTCCTGCTGAATTAGAAAGTTGGGTAAAAGAACACATATATCATAATGATAGATTGAACGCTAAAGTAGAAAGTTTACGGGAAGTTTTTGAAAATGAGGAACAATCTATTATTCATGGAGATTTACACACGGGTTCATTTATGGTAAATAATGATCAAGTAAAAGTAATCGACCCAGAATTCGCCTGTTGGGGACCAATAGGGTTTGATCTTGGATGTCTTTTGGCAAATTTAATAATTGATTATTTATTTCATTTGACAAATAATGAAGAATACTGTTTGTTTATTATTAAAATAATTTACAATATATTATCAACCTTCGAAAAAGATTTATCAGAAAAAATACCAAAAAATTATAAAACTATAATGATTGATAGTGCTGCATATGCCGGAACTGAAATTATACGAAGAACTATTGGCATTGCATTAGCAAAAGAGGTGTCAATTATGGATGAAAAAGGTAATAACATTGCATTTAGAAAGAATTTACTCATTATAGGTATTGACCTTATAACAAACAGTGAAAAATATGGAAGTTGCGAGAATTTTATTAAGCGAATTAAAAAATTACATGTAAATTGATTTGTTAAGAATATATTGTTCAAAAAGCGAGCCGGTGAAAAAATCTCTGTAAAATAAACATCATCAAGGTCTTCTATGATAAAATATTAAAATCATAGGAGGCCTTTTATTATGGCAAGACAAAAGAAACCTGTACATCGAGTATAAATGACAGAGGGAAAACGAAATATTATCCATCAGCTCCTTGAAGAGTATGATATCCAATCTGCTGAAGATATTCAGGACGCACTCAAAGATCTCTTGGGCGGTACCATTAAGGAAAGATGGAAGCAGAAATGGATGATCATCTCGGCTATGAAAAATCAGAGCACTCAGATAATGATGATTATCGCAATGGTTATAAACGTAAACAGGTCAACAGCCGGTACGGCTCTATGGAAATCGAAATGCCGCAGGATCGCAAATCAACATTCGAGCCACAGGTAGTAAAGAAACGTCAGAAAGACATTTCCGATATCGACCAGAAGATCATTTCCATGTATGCCAAGGGAATGACTATCCGGCAGATTTCAGAAACTATCGAGGATATATATGGATTTGAGACTTTGGAAAGCTTTATTTCTGATGCGACCGATAAGATCCTGCTACAGATTGAAGACTGGCAGAACCGACCGCTGGACGTAGTATATCCCATTCTCTACATCGATGCGATCCTCTACTCTGTAAGGGACAACGGCGTGATCCGAAAGCTTGCAGCTTACGTAATTCTGGGAATTAACACAGAAGGAAAGAAGGAAGTTCTGACTATTAGTGTGGGTGATAATGAAAGTGCAAAATACCGGCTTTCTGTTATGAACGAGCTGAAAAACCGGGGCGAAAAAGATGTACTGGTCATCCGCGCAGATGGCTTAACCGGCATCAAAAAAACTATTGCTGCAGTTTTCCCTAAAATCGAATATCAGTGCTGTATCGTGCACCAGGTAAGAAACACCTTAAAATATGTCCCTGATAAGGACAGGAAAACATTTGACACGGACCTGAAGACCATTTATCAGGCGTCTGACGAAAAAAGCCCTGGCAGCCTTAGACCGTGTAACAGAAAAAGGCTCTCCTAATGACATTTATTTATCATAGAAGAACCTTCTAAACATTATTTCACAAAAAATTTTCATACTCTAAGGTGTCTTTCTTTTATGAAAAATCACGAACTTGCGAGACCGTTTCAAGTTTTGTGTAAACTCAAAAAACTGATATAAGATATGTCATTAGTT
>NZ_QUGH01000024.1:0-5125 GCF_003478985.1 Ruminococcus sp. AF20-12LB
TTCAATGCTTCATAGGTGTAATCGTCTGCGTCAGCCCCCAGAAAGTGCCGCAGGCAGAAGCGGATTCGCTCTGTCCCGTCCCACACAAGGGAACTTAAATAATCCCGGATGGGGTGGTACTTGTTTTCATTCGCCACAATCCCGATGGCGTTATCAATCTTTTTCTCATTGGTAAGCCCGTAGGTTTCTTCCAGATAGAGAAGCAGATACTTCATATCTGTATCGTTCAGGGCGGTGCTTTCCCTGTGGAAGCCGATGGGCTTTATGATGTCCTTGCGGTCAGTCAGGATGTTGTATGCGATAGCCCCGGAAAGCAGCGGGTCACGCTGGAATACAGTCAGGCAGTTCCGTATGCTCTGACGGACACCGCCTTTCTCGGTAGTTTCCAGCCCCTCCTTGATTTCCTCAATGCTCTGGGGTGGCTGCATGGCGTTCATGGTGTTTTTTAGTTCTTGCTGCGTCTGCGGCGGCAAGCTCTGCCATTCGCTGTTCAAGCTGTATCACATCCTTTCCGTAGTCCGTAATCAAAGCCGCTTTTTCCTCTGTTTCCCCGAACAGCAGCACATCCAGCAGATACTCCACTTGGTCTTGCTTCTGTAAGGCTTCTATAAACCGGGGATGAAAGGCTTCCTCCGGGGAGTGTGGGGCGTAGTCCGTTCTCCATGCCCGAAGCAGATGGAGATAATCGGCAAGAATACGGAAGCAGCGGTTCTTTGCTTCCTGAAACTGTTCCTCCGGGGATTTCTGCCGGGGCTTTGGCTTTTTTTCCTTTCCCGGCGGTTTCCAGTCCTCATAGGAAAGCCCGAAGTCCTGTGCCAGCTGTACGGCGGCTTCTTTCTTTCCCAGCCCATACAGGGCGGCGGCAAAATCAATCACATCCCCATCCGCACCGCAGCCGAAGCAGTGGTAACGCCGATCCAGCTTCATGCTTGGGGTTTTATCGTTATGGAACGGGCAGCAAGCCATCCCGTTCCGACCTACATGGATTCCATAATGCTCCGCAGCCTGTCTTGTTGTGACGGACTGCTTCACAGCTTCAAATACATTCAAATCTATCCCTCCTTGAAAAAAGAAAAGCACCTGACATTCTCTGATTGAAAATGGCAAGTGCCTGTTAAAGTTCCATATCCTGTTGTCTGTGTTTCGTCTGTTCCTGGGCAGTTCTTTGTGCTTTTTTCTCGTCTGCCTTATCCTGCAAGACTTCCTTGATGGGCTGCTTCTTGGGCGGCTCTTTGCTTTCCTCTGTGCCGGGGGTGGCTTTCTGTACCCAGTAGCGGATATCCCGCAGCTTCTTCAAATCCTCCTGCACCTCTGTCAGCGGTACTTTCAGCTCTGCGATTTCGCTGAGAAGTTTTTCCTGCTCCTGTTGCAGTTCCTTTTGGGTGCTGTCCTTATCGTCCGGGTGCTTGGCAAGGTAGGCGGCGGCTTTCGCATACCGGGCGACCTCCGGGTGTTCCTGTTTGAATTTCTCCTTTGTTTTCTTGAAAAATATCTTCTGGTACTTCTCATAGACAGGCTTACATTCCTTGCAGTCTGTCCGGCTGGCAAGAATCCCGTCAATCACTTTGCTGCGGGCTTCCTTTGGCTTCATCTGACTGCGGTAATCTGCGGCTGATTTCCCGGAAGATTCCAGAAATACTTCTAAGTCCTCCACAGTAGAAAGCCCCTTTTGACGGAGATAGGACAGGGCTTCGCTGACTGCCTTTAAGTCCTGTGAAGTCCCCCGGTTCTGTCCAGCCCTTGTCCAGTCCTTCCGTTCTTCCTTTCGTATCTCCATATACTTCATCAGCAGATTGGGAAGAAGTGTCGCTTCCTCCGCCGCCTTTTGTGCAAGCAGTTCTTTTCGTTTTTCTCCCAGCTCGGTAATCCAGCCTTTGAGGTTTTGGATAAGCTGCCGGATGGACTTCATCAGGCGGTTGGCGGCTCTGATTTCCCGGTTCAGGTTGCCGATATTCGTCTGAATACCTCGCTTTTCCATCTGCCGGACAGCCGCTCCCTCATGGACAGTAGGGATAATATCAAGCCCCTGTCTGGCATAGGAACGCAAGTCCACACGCTCCGGGCGGTCATTGGCTTCCAGATAGCGGTTCTGGATAACCTCCCATTCATGCCGCCAGATTTCGCAATACTTCTGGTCGTTCCAGTCCACCGTATCCTCCTTGTGGCTTTTCCATCTGCCTGATGGCAGCTTTATCCGTTCCCCATTCTCGTCAAGGTCATAAACCTTGCGGCTCTTGGGAAGCCATTTTCCATGTTCGTCCATTGCCCTCATAGTGAGCAAGACATGGGCGTGGGGATTGTGTCCCGGCGGATGGGGGTCATGGATGGCAAAATCAACAATCATGCCTTTGGAAACAAACTGCTGCTGGCAGAACTCCCGGACAAGGACAGCGTACTGGTCAGGCGGTATTTCTCTGGGAATGGTAAGCACCCACCGCCTTGCAAGCTGAGAGTTCCATTGCTTCTCCACCGCTTCGGCGGCGTTCCATAAGGTATTGCGGTCTGCATATTCCTGTGGGGCATTTGCCGGGAGCAGGATTTCATTGTGGACGATACCACGCTTTTCTGGGTAGTGCTTCACTTGCTGGTCGTATTCACAGAACAGCTTTTCGCCGCTCTGGTAGGCAGCGGCGGCAACCGCAGACTGCTGTTGGCTTCGCTGTACAATAGAAATTTCGTTGTGTGGACATGGCATTTTGTGTCCCTCCTTTCTATGCTTGGTGGATGGGGTGGAGTTTTACCACCTCATTTTTGGCAGAAAAAAAGCAGGAGATCTTTTTTAGATTTCCTGCTCGGTGTGCCGCTTTGTAGGTGGCGGGTATTTAGTTGTGAAAGTTCGGGACAAGTTGACCCGATGTATAAGAAATAATAAACCAGAAGTTTACAAGCTAAATTTGTTACAACAAAAATGTAAATACTCTTTAACCGATATTTCTTTGCTATTCAAAATTCCAATAACAACAAATATAACTTCTGCAACTGTAAGATAGCAGTCTTTCAAATCAAAAATAAAAAGGGTAGGTATCTGCAAAAAATCTAAACTTCCACCCCAAAACACCTTATCAATCAAGCTACATAAACATCCCGATATGCCACAAATCATTATCATTTTTACCCAAAAACTTGTATGTGCTCTTTTTGCCTGATATAGCATATATCCTGATAAAAAGAGGAACAAAACAAACACATTCAATAAAATGGTAACAAACGGACTTGATAATAATTCGAAGAAATTGCCAGCATAAGATAAACGAGTATTTAGTTCTGGATTAAATCTTAAAACTTTGGCTATTATATCAAATTCGTATTTCATAAATACTTTTGAAATTACTATTTTAACCATCTGGTCAATTAGAACCAATAATGCCACAGGTATAATAAACGGCTTAAACTTTTCCATCAGTAATACTTCCTCTCAAATTATTATTTTATTATTTCTTCTTTTTCGATTTAGGGGTAGGCAATTCTTCATACATAGCATTAAACAATCCTGTCAAAAACTCTTTATTATCAACTTCATCTACCAACAACATTTCTTTTGCTCCCTCGTAAGGTAACTCATACGAAACCGTTGGCATATAACTTATTGCTGATTTTACTGGTTTGACAAGTAATCTATCATCATAGATACCGCCTACAATCTTACCACAATAATAAATGACAAATTCGCCCATCATAGCTCGATAGGTAATTTCATTCAAGTCAGATAACTGACCTAAAATAAATTCTAAATATTCTTTGCTGGATGCCATAACTTTACCTCAATTTCTAAATTTATTACTGACTTCATTATACTTTATTGCTTATCGAAAAGATAGCATATTTTATGAAACTTGTCGGCTGGGAACAGCTTGCAACGCAAGGTGTCCCCAGATGGCAAGTCCACAAAAGGGTAGCTGGCGGCAGCCAGCGCAGGGGAAGCGTAGCGTCCCCTGTATGATTTGGAGCAGACCTTGACTGCGGAAAATCACAGCCCTCCGGCGAGGAGCCTTCGGAGAACGCAATGCACCAACCTCTGGGTGGTGTATAATTGCGCCCTTAGTAAACTAAGGGGTTTCCGGCTTCTCCCGTTCCAGCATTTTTTTCAATAGTTCCTGCGTGTCCTGCCTGTGAAAAATGAGTTTCAACAACAGCATGACATCATCATCTGTTAGGCGTTCCGGCTCTTGCAGAAAACTTTCCAGCATACCGCCACGAGTGCAGAGCCGGTGCGTCCGTTCCTTTCGGGTAAGCTGCTTTAACTGGTGCTGCAATGCCTTTTCATCATTGATGGCTTTCCGCAGTTTCTTTTCGCTTTTCTCCAGCTCCCGGTTGAGCTTTTCCAGCTTCGAGGTATCAGGCAAGGGCAGCGTCCTCCTTTCCCGGTATCAGCACATAAATCCTATTCGGTTCTCCCACGCCCTGACGCACCCGCATGATAAGTCCGGCGTTTTCCAGTTCATTCAGAGAACGCTTGACCGTCATGGGACTGCGGGACAGGACTGCGGCAATGGCTGTGACAGGGAAGCAGACAAACAGGATTCCGTTCTCGTCCTCCTGCTCTTTGGATAGCATAGCGTCCAGCATCCGGCAGTACATGACCTTTGCGGTGCTGCTGACTGGAAATCCTGTCAACGCTCTGGGAAATGGCATACAGGGCGGCAATGGTGTGTCTATCGTCATAAATTCAAAATTCATTCGGTGTGTTCCTCCTTTTTCTTTGATCGTTTGGATAAATAACGGGGGCAGTCAATCACAACCGCCCGGAAGCTCTGCTTGCACCCATGCTGGCATTTCCGGCATAATTCGTTGTAAGTGACACGCCCCCGGTCATTGAGGTAAAAGGAAAGCTCATGCTTCCTCTTTTTGCTCATTCTCGGCATATTGTATTTCCTCCCGTTTTAGTGTATGGTTTCGGGGCGATTTTCGGCAAAATTACGGTCATAGAGCCGATTAAAATCTCCCGAAGTATCAGCGATAGGGTAGACTATCCCCCTATCAGATTGTCGTGTTTCGGTATCATTTCGGTGTCAGTTCGCCAGTTCTCCCCGGTGTCGTTCCTCCCCTGAATCTCACAGCGGCGTATCGCTCCCTTTGGTACGCTCGTTTCGGTCAGGGTTCCTCCACATCCCTGCCAAAAGTCATG
>NZ_QUGH01000024.1:5135-20955 GCF_003478985.1 Ruminococcus sp. AF20-12LB
TTGGTCAGGGTTCCTCCATATCCCTGCCAAAAGTCATGGCACTACATCGCCGGGGAAGCATATCCCACACAGGCTGGTCATTCGATTGGAATAATCCATCGATGAACTACCTGTATCATAGAACATTTTTGTGCCCTGTGCCGTATGTCCACAAAGTAGGAATTAGGGGTAAAAATCAGAAATTTCCACGATTGCGGAAAGTGTGATATAATCCAGATAAGCGGCAGCAATGAAACCATTGGAAAGGAGCGTGCGCCCATGAAAGGAGCAACAAGCATACAGGAACGCCTTTGGGAACTCCGCAAGGACAAAGGCTTAAATCTGGAAGAACTATCAAAGCTGACAGGCATTTCCAAATCAGCTCTTGGAAGTTATGAAAAAGAGGATTTTAAGGAAATCAATCATGGCAACCTTATCACGCTGGCAGACTTCTATGGGGTCTCTGTTGATTATCTACTGTGCCGGATAGAGAACAGGGAGCAGATCAACACACCATTGACGGAGTTGCATTTGAATGATGAGATGGTGGCACTGCTGAAAAGCGGTCGGATTAACAACCGTCTGCTCTGTGAGCTTGCTACACATAAAGATTTTATCAAGTTTCTTGCAGACATTGAGATTTATGTGGACGGGATTGCTACCATGCAGATTCAAAACCTCAATGCACTTGTCGATACCGTCCGGCATGAAATCATTGAACGGTATCGCCCAGGCGAAGATGACCCGCATTTGAAAGTGCTGCAAGCCGCCCATATCAGTGATGATGAGTATTTCAGTCACATGGTTCTGGATGACCTCAACCTCATTATCCGGGATATTCGGGAAGCCCACAAAAAGGATAGTGAAAGTGCCCCACAGACCACCGTTGCCGATGAACTGAAAGAAAATCTGGAAGCGGTCGAAAAATTCAAGGGTAGTCGGGATGAAAAGCTGGTCATCCTTTATTGCAAGCAACTCGGTATCAACTATAAAAATCTGTCGGAAGAAGAATTCCGCTGGCTCATTCGGATTCTCAAAAAATCAAAGAAAATGGGAACGCCTATCAGCCAGAGGAAAAAACGGTAAAAAAAACCGCTGTTGCATGGTTGGGGTGCCTTCCATGTAGCAGCGGTTCTTGCTGTGGTTATTATTTCATTCGTTTTCTTAATATCCGGCGATAATTTGTTTCTCCCTTTGGTGCGTCCTGTATAATTTCCAACACACCATCTTCAAGCATTTTATCAATGCGATTAGAAATCCATACATCACTAATTCCAAGTTGATATTTTCCTAAAACATTACCTATAACAATAGCCATTTTGAATTGCTCTGGCTGTTCCGCAATTTCACGAAGAATGAAACTATCATATATATCTTCTGAAACACTTTGCAATTTACCATTTAGCATTGCACGCAAAGGTGCATTTTCATTTTGAAGTTGATTCCATTTCATAGCACAAGCTGAAAGAAATACAGGCTTAGCTTTTTCTTGTAGAGTTATATATTTTCCCCATTCGCCAGGAGAAACCTCACCCCATGCTATTTTGGATGTCATAGTATTTTCTTTTCCATATTCCCAGGCAGGTAACTTAACCAAATAAATTGTTGTCTGACAGTTTAATGGTCGAAGTTGTTTCATAAGCCAGTACATACCGCAAAGTTCATCCGGATTATAGCTATACCAAATACGAACTTCTTCCCCAGCTACATATCGTTCAATAACCGAAGACAATGTAGTTTTAATTTTCTGTATTTTTTCTTCAACCTGATAGTCTAAATCCTCTACAAACCAGACAGACAGCATTTTCTTGAGAACATTTTTCCGCTGTTCGCCAATTCCATTATCAGAAATATCTCCCACACTAAGAGCCATATCAAAACAATAAACATCACTGCTCTTGCCTCCCAATGGAATAGCATTCTCCCAAGCAATATGTTCTTGTTCCTGTGCTTGAATTTGTGCTTCTTTCATTTCATCTGAAGATGGAACTCTCCCATCTTCGTGCCTCATAAAGACCGAAACTGCACTTCCTCTATACTTTCCCTTACCGTAAGTTTGGGCAATTTTCAAACTTCCACAGGCACTTTCACCAAATACAATTTCAATCATCTTATATACCTCCGATTTAATTACTCCCGTATGAATAAATTATATCATGCAAAACAATTTCTTCTGCCCGGTTGTGAATGTTATTACAACGCTGCACCCATTCCATTTGTTGAGTTCGCTTCAATTCCTCTGTCACGCCCTCGGTGGCTTTCATCTGCTCCATGATAGTGTCTAACCGTTCCTGTGCCTGTTCGTTCAGGTCTGCAAGATATGTCCACAATTCTCCGGTCAGTATCAATGTATTCAATCTGGCTGGGTGGACTTCCCTTAAATATTCCCGGTGCATCCGTCCGTACTTTCCGATAGGGCGGTGTTCCTCCGGCAGTTTCAAGTCCGGGATGTAGTAATCTCCGACAAGGATATAATCAATTCCGTTTTCCGTTATTCTTGGTTTCAATTCTCTCATGTTCCTTACCTCCTGTGGAAGCAGGCTCGTCTGGTACTAACTCAATCACATCGGTAATCTCACAATTCAGCGTTTCGCAGATACGGGCTAATGTATCCATGCTGATGTGCTTTCCCTCTTTGCTCATGTTGGCAATCATATTTGTTGTCATACCAGCAGCAAGCCTTAAATCCTCTTTCCTCATATCACGCTCTAACAGTGTGTGCCAGAGTGGTTTATAGCTGATGTGCATATTGTTTTCCTGCCTTTCTATCCATACCACCGGGGCGGCTGCCCCGGCAGGAACTTTTCTATTATTATAGCACCAATCTTGTGAAATCACAATTTATTCTTGTATCCTGCCGCTGATACCGTCTGGATTGGTTTTCCTTTCTTTTTTGTTCCCTTTAATTAGCCATGAACTGTTTTATTCCTTGTGACTTTACTGATGTGCGATAAAGAAGTAATAGGAGTGTAAAAAATTTTGCCGTTCCTATCCGGCACTTGCGCATTGTGTCGGATAGGTCGGGCGGTTATTCGGGCAAGTCCACCTTGCCAACAAAAGAATAATAAATCTCAATGTCCTGTCTGCGGGTCTTGTTCTCGTCATAGCTGCACTCATGCACAACGATTTTCTCTACAAACTCCCACAGCAGAGTAGGGGTAAGTTCTTCAAAGCTGGTATGCCGCCGGACAACATTCATAAACTTTTCTGCGTTCACGGTGGCTTCCTGTGCTTTGGAAAGCTCCGCTTGAATAGCAGCGGCTCTTTCTTTCAGCTCCCGTTGCTCTGCTTCATAGTCTGCCGACAGCTCTGTGAAACGCTCGTCTGATATGCGCCCGGTCACGCTGTCCTCATACAGCCGCTTGAAGATAGCGGATAACTCGGCTATGCGTTTCTCGGAGGCTTCCAGTTCCTTTTTCTTGGCGGCGTTCCTGCGTTTGCCCCCGTCCTCGTTCTGCTCAATCAAGAGTTTCATAAACCGGGCTTCATGCTTTGCCGCATAGCTGGTCACTTTCCGCAGATTGGAGAGTACACCAGCGGTCAAGAGGTCGGTGCGGATAAAGTGCGCCGTACAGTCATGGGTGCGTTTCTTGTAGTTGCCGCAGATATAACAGTCCTGCTTGCGCTTGTCCGTCTGGTATCGCTGCTGATACATCACGCTGCCGCAGTCCGCACAGAACAGTATGCCGGAGAACAAACCCACTTCATCATAGCGGTTGGGGCGTTTGCGCTGTTTGCGAAGCTCCTGCACCCGTTCCCATGTTTGGGTGTCTATGATAGGCTCGTGGTGGTTCTCGAAAATCACTTGCTTTTCCGGGGGATTTTCTACACTGTGCTTGACTTTGTAAGAAAGTTTTTCTGTCTTGAAATTTACCAGACAGCCTGTGTATTCCCGGTTTTCAAGGATATGCACTACGGTATTGGTCGCCCACTTGCACTCATAGCCGGGGTGGTAGCGGCGGGTGCTGCCCGTCCTGCGGTATTCAAGAGTCCCCGGCGTGGGGATCTGCTGCTCTGTGAGCATACGGGCTATCTTGGTCGGACCATTCCCGGCAAGGCAGAGGTTGTATATCTGCTTGACTACGGGTGCAGCTTCCTCGTCAATAATGAAATTTTCGTCCTCGTCCATGAGGTAGCCATACACAGGCTTGCTTGTGATGGGCTTGCCACTCATGCCTTTTGAGCGTTTTACTGCTTTGATTTTCTTGCTCGTATCTCTCACCAGCCATTCGTTAAAGATATTCCGCAGCGGGGCAAAGTCATTGTCGCCCTGTGCGCTGTCCACTCCGTCATTGATAGCGATAAAGCGGACACCTTTCTGTGGGAAAATCATTTCCGTGTACATTCCCACTTGCAGGTAATTTCGCCCTAACCTCGACATATCCTTTACGATAACTGTCCCGACTTTTCCGGCTTCAATGTCCGCAAGCATGGCTTGGAAACCGGGTCTTTGAAAGTTCGCACCAGAATAACCGTCGTCCGTGTACCAGCGCAGATTGGAAAAGCCGTTCTGCTTTGCATAGGTTTCAAGGATACGCTTCTGATTGGAAATGGAATTGCTCTCGCCTTGCAGCTCGTCCTCATGGGAAAGTCTTGGGTAAAGGGCGGTAATTGGTTGTTGGTTGGTCTGTCTTAACATAAAATCCTCCGTTTCCGACAGCCAGCCCCACTATTCCGTACCTTGATTGTACCACATGGGGCGGCTGTCTGTATAGCGGTTTCTGCTTCTTTACCGCCTGTCAAAATGACGATTTTTTACTGTACGGCTTCTCGCTGCAAAAAAGATAGAAAAGTTCATAACTCTGTGATATACTTTACCGTAAATACACATCAGACATTGCAGGAGAGAAAATGAAAACTATATTACTTCATGGATTAGGGCAAACATCATCAAGCTGGAAAAATACGATTAACACTATGGGGAAAAGTGCGGACATTTTATGCCCGAACCTTTTTGATTGGTTTGAAGATAAAGAGGTCTGCTATCAAGTTTTATATCTTGCTTTCTCCGAATACTGTAAGCAATTTTCAGAACCGGTCAATATCTGTGGGCTATCTTTAGGCGGTATTCTCGCATTGCAATATGGGATTGAAAATCCAGATAAAATAAACTCTTTGGCGTTGGTTGCGACACAATATACAATGCCGAAAAAACTCTTGCAATTTCAAAATATGCTCTTTCGGTTTATGCCTAAAAGAACATTTGAAAGCATGGGACTTGGTAAAACGGATTTTATCAATCTGTCAAAATCCATGATAAACTTGGATTTCCAAAAAGAATTGAAGTGTATCAATAGCCCTGTAATGGTTATCTGCGGGGAGAAAGATACAGCAAATAAACAGGCTTCTTTACAGCTTCAATCGCAGTTACCGCAAGCCGAATTATTAGTGATTAAAAATTCTGGACATGAAGTAAACATAGACGCTCCCGAAGATTTGGGGAAAGCACTCTCAGCATTTTTCAACCTATAATTTCTCTGCCAGCGGTCACGCCAAAAGCGTGACCGCTTTTCAGTATCATGTTAAATCGCTGTTTTTTGTGTAGCAGCTTCCGCTTCCAGCACTTTCATCATCTTGTCGGCTGCGGTGTCGGTTGCGCCCTGCTTGAAGAAGCCGGAAACGGTAAGGACGGAGTTGCCCATGCGGATTTCCGTTACACAGTCCGGGCGGCGGTCTGTTTTGGTGGTGCTTGTCTGTTTGGTTTCTGTCATAGGCTCTCCTTTCGCTGCTTCATCAGTTGCTTTAAGCGTTCCAGCTTTTCCTGTGCGGTTTCCTTTCGGAAATTGCTGCCCGTGAAGCGGACGGGGGCGCACATGGAAGTCAGCCTGTCATAGATACGGGCGTGGGGCGTGTCCTGCGGGTGCTGCAATTCCTCCAGCGTGAGGTTGGTCGTGGCGATCAGCGGCTTGCCGCCTCGGTAACGGCTGTCAATCACGCTGTAAACCTGTTCCAGCCCGTATTCTGTCCCTCGCTCCATACCGAAATCATCAAGTATCAGCAGAGGGTAGCTGCAAAGGCGGGAAATATATTCGTTCCTGCCCTCAAAGCTGGCAGCAAGGTCACCCAGTATCGTTGCAAAGTTTGTCATACAGACGGCAACCTCTTTCTCCATAAGGGCGTTGGCGATACAGGCGGCAAGGTAGCTTTTTCCTGTCCCCACGCCGCCCCAGAACAGGTAGCCGATATTTTCAGCCTGCATGGTTTCCCAGCTCTCCACATAAAAGCGGGCGGTTTCGGTCTGTGGGTTTCTGCCGTTGTCATGCTCAAATGTCCAGTTCCGCATAGCAGGGTCGGTAAAGCCCCGGCGTTTCAAGTCCTCCACTTTTTCAAGGTGCTTCTGTCGGCTTTCGGCGGCTTGCTGCTTTTCACGGGCTGCTCGCTGACAGTCGCAGTCTGTTGGGTGGCGGTCATACCCTAACCATTGGGCGGTTTCTTTTGAAAAGTAGGCTTCTTTTGGCGTATGGCACTTGCCACAGTATAAAAGCCCGTCCTCGCCTGTGTAGTCCTCCGCTTCGACGGTAGTGGTTGTAATGTCCGTAATCATAGCTTCAATCTCGTTTTTCATAAGCTCTCGCCCTCCTTACATGAATAATCGGGTATGCCCTGTTTCGGGGCAGCCTTGCCTTTGGCAGCGTCCTCCTGCGCCCACTTGTAAATGGTGGCTGCATGGCTCTGGTACTGCTTCCCGGTGGAAGCGATATGGCAGGAAAGCTGGTCAATATAATACTCCCACTTGTCGGGCAGCTCTGTTTTCAGCCCGGAAAGCTCTGTATCGGTCAGTATCACATTGTTGTATCTGCCATAAGCGGCGGGGGCGGGGTGTCCCGTTTCTCCCTCTCTCTCTTTTTCTATCTCTATCTCTTTCTCTAACTCTATCTCTGGTGGACGAATGTCGGACAAATGTCCGCCTTTTGTCCGGGGCGGTAAAAGTGCCTTGTTTTCCAGCCTTGCAGCCCGTTTCCTCTCGGCTTCGGTAGAGGACTGTCCTATCATCAGCTCAATGTCGGTCATATAAAAAGCCCCACTGTCAAGCTGCTCCACAAGCCCCAACTGCCGGAAAATCTCCAAAGCCCTCTCAACCGTCCCTATCTGGTGGCGGGTCAGTGTCGCTATCATCTGCGCTGTGTAGGGGATATGCTCGTCAAGCTGCAACTTCCCGCCGTTTTTCAGCGATTTTAAGTACAGCTTCAAGAGGATATTGGAATATAAAATCCCGTCTTTCATATCTTCCAGCAGCACAATGGAGTCGCTGTCAAAAAAGTTCTCTTTCAGCTTGAGGTAGTAATACTTGCGGTTATCTGCCATTGTCCCTGTCCTCCTTTTTCCGGCGTTTGGAGTAGTAGCGGGGGCAGAGTATGATAACCGCCCGGAAGCTCTGCTTGCAGCTATGGGTACAGCCCCGGCAGAGGTCGTTGTATGTGATACGGTCGCAGGTGGTATTCCCGACTTTTACTTGCCGCAGGAAAAAAGACCATTCCAGCCGCCGTTTCTTGCTCATTCTTGGCATGGGTGCGCTCCTTTCTGCCGTTTCCGCTGGTGTGGCGGTATCGGCGGTAATTCTGTATCATCTCGGTATCATTTTCGGGGTTTTTCTGCCCTATAAGCCCGTTAAAAAATCCTTTGGTATTTGCGGATAGGGTACGGGGCAGCCCCCTTGTTCTGTATAGGTTCGGGTACATTTTGGGGCGGTTTTTATCGTTCCTGTTCCTGCCTTTTCACAGGCTTGCGCTCCCGGTGTAAAATCTGGTCGATATTGCCCTTGACAGTCTGTAAGCGGCGGTATTCCTCCCGTTTTGCCCGGTAATCGTTGTAGCCGCTGTTTTTCTCTTGGATAAGGGTTTCAATCTCTGCTTGCAGGGCTTTATAGCTCGGCAGCTTGGAAATGCCGTTCTCCCTGAAATAGCGGGCGGCTGCGTCTGCTATGATAAAGTCGCTTTCGTACTTCTGACGGTAGGCTGCTTTTGCTTTTGCGTTTTTCTGCTGTTTCAGCCCGTCCCGGACAGGGCGGGTCTTGGAATAGGCAAGCACCTGTCGTTGCAGCTCCTTTTTCCCGTTCAGCGTCTTTTCCACCTGCTTCAGCTCTGCAAGGCTTTCCTGCATGGCGGCATAGGCGGCAGAACAGGCTTCGTCCAGTTCCTCCGGGGAAGAAAAGCCGTACTGCTGGTAGGCAGTAACGGTAGCCGCCATCTGCTTTAGGTTGTGCTTTGCCGCCCAGCGGTCATAACCCACGCCCTTGCCCTCGGCTCGCTTGGCTTCCCGGTCAACCATGCGCTGCAAGATGTTGTCTGCCGGGGTGGTTTTTGCGGCTTTTTCCTCCTGCAAGCGTCCCTTTTGGGTGTGTGGGTATTCCGGTATGGCTTTGGTCTGTTCGGCGGCTCTGTGGGCGTTCTGTGTAAGCAGGGCAAGGACAGCAGCCTTGTCAAAATCGTCCCCCAGCTTCCGGGCTGTGATAGGCTTCGTCCTGTCCGGCGTGAGGTAGGAAAGCCGCCCCCGGCTCTCCTTGACGGTCACACCCTCCTGCAGCAAAAGGGAAGAAAACTCGTCAAAACTGGCAGCTTGGGAAAGTGCCTGCCGTATCGTCCGGCGCAGCTTCGCCTTGTCCGTTTCAAACTTGGTGGGCTTGGTCGGCTGTCCTGCGGCTTCTCTGGCGGCGTTCTCTTTATCAAGGGCAAGCTGCCCTTTCTTTGCCGCCCAGTATTCCCGTTCCGTTATCCGTTCCTTGCTGCCGCTTAGGAGGTCGATTTGGTAAAGCCCCTCCCGGTGGCACATCTTCATGACTTCACTCTTGAAATATTCCATAGCGGCGTTGGTACAGCGGTGCTTGCAGCCCTCCCGTGTGTCGGCTGGTCTGTCCATGTAGGGCAGAAGCGGGACTTCATAAATCCGCAGGGAGTTGATGACGATATGCACATGGATATTGCCGCTGTGGTTATGCCCGTCCGGGTGGGTGCATACAAGGGCTTGGTGTCCGGGAAAATGCTCTTTACAGAACTGCTCGCCCAGTTCCTGCGCCCGGTCTACGGTCAAGCCGTTGTCTGTCCCGTCCCGTGGGTCAAAGCTGATGATATAGTGGTGGCTTTTCACATCTTCTCGTTTTTGGTTTTTCTCATAGCGGAGATTGGCTCGCATACAGGCAACGGCGAAATCCTCGCCCCCGCAGTTAAGGGAAGAAATGCGGTAATCCTTCCTCGGTATCAGCCGCCCGTTTTCATCAAGGGTGGGCTTCATGGTAAACTCGTCATGCTCAAATGTGAGATAGGCTTCCGCTGCGCCATAGTCGGCATTTTTAGAGCTGATATGTTTGAATGTTGCCAACAGCGTCACCCACTTTCTGCAAGACTTCAAACTTTAGGGCAGCAAGGTCGGAAACCGCCGCCCGTACCTCCCCGGCAAGCTGCGGGTAGGGGCTGTGCCACTCGTTCAGCGTTCGGGCTATCTGGTTTAAGTTGCCGCCGATCCTGCCGTATTCGGCGGTCAGCTTCCCGACAGCGGCAAGCAGCTCGTCATTGACGGGGGAAACGGTTATGATGGGGCGTATGGCTGCCCCGGTTATGGCTTGCCGGATAAACTCGGCTTGGCTCATGTTGCAGGCAGAAAGCCTTTCCGCAAACTCGGCGTATTCTTCCTCGGTCATGCGTGTCTTAATTACCCGGCTGCGGTGCGGCGTGTTATATCGTTTTCGCATGGTAAAACCTCCTTTCTGTGTGTGGTGTCCTCTCACTAATAGGAGAAAAACGGGGTGTGAAGCGGAACTGTTTTTGAAAAATCCGAAAAAATATTTTGAGGGATTTTTAAGCGGCGCAAGCCGCATAAGCAGGGTTTGGGGAAGGCACTCCCCAACAAGATTCCCGCAGGGGCAAAATGAGCGAAAAGCGAATTTTGGTACTGCGGTAGAATCTTGCTCTAAAAAATTGCCACTTCGCCCCTCCAACCATTACTACAATTTGAAAAGGGCGTTTTGGCTTGTTTTCATAAATAAAGCGAATGAAATTTTTCGGTCTGCCCGCTGTTCATCACTAAAACGGTAGCGGTGTTTCTTTTGGCAAAGACACGGCTGCATTTTTCGTAAATCTCCCCTTAATCCCTACTACACCGGAACAGGCACTTTTGCCAAATGGAACGGAAAGATTTTTTGAAAAAGGGCGTAAAAAAAGCAGCAAATCTTTTCAGACTTACTGCTTGTATGCCGCTGTGATGGGCGGTGGGTTATTCAGTTGTCACGGTCAAAGCGGAATTTGAACAGGCTTTCTATCAGTTTTTGAATGATATGCTCCTGCATTTCCACATTGATATGACCGTCCATTTTGGAACAGGCTCGGATATATCCAGCATAGTGGGATAGCACGGCTGCAACGGCTTCCGGGTCACCCTCGCTTGCCTTTACTATTGTTTCATAGGGAAGTAGCTGGCTCATGGTGTAAGCCCTCCAACTCTGCCTGCAATCTCTGTAAAATTATCTGTATGTGCCTCCCAGTGGTGCTGTGTGTCCGTCCGTACCGCTTGCCGATTTCCTTATGGGTCATACGCTCAAAGTAGTACAGATAAATGATTTCCTGTTCCATTTCCGATAGAGAGGACAGGGCTGCGGCAAGGTGCGGACTTTTCAACAGGACAGTTTGACCGCAAGCCGTAAATGGATATTCCATGCTTGTCGGCACTTCTGCAAAGTATTCATCTGTTGTACTGAACGGATAATGCTTTTCGTCCATGAGGTAGTCAAGGGAGATTTCCTTGCCTCGGCGGCTTCGTATACTCTGTGCTGCGTCTATGGCAGCGTGGCGAATAACAATCATACAAAAGGCATTGTGAGTGTGCCGGATATGCTCTTGATATTTTTCGTGTTCGGTCATGGAAAATACCCCCTTTCTGAATAGTGACAGAGGGCGGCAGCCTTTTAAGCTGTCGCCCTCTTGATTGCCGAACAGCAAAGACGGGCGGGGCTGTCAACGGCGGGCGCAGCCCGTTCATCTTACCGTTGACTGGCTCTGCTGGTTTTGCTACAAATTCTATCTCTTTATGATTTGTCGGAAAAACTCCTTACCCAAACAAAAACTACAATCGCGGTTGCAATGAGTAATTCTGCAAGAATTACAGAAGCATTCCATATTTCAAAATAGAAATGCCCAATGAAATAGACTGCAAAAAAAATCAAATAAATTCCAATCGAATACATAATATTTTTGGAAATTTGAGTGCGTTTCTGTTCCCTAACTAACATCTGTTTCTGTTGTTGTTCCAGAATTTCTGTTTTAACCGATAATTCATCTATCTCTGATGGTTTTAACAGATAATCCACGGTAACATCGAATACTTTGCTTAGTTCAACAATCTTTTCTACTTCGGGTATGACCTGCCCACTTTCCCATTTTGAAATAGACTGTCTTGAAACATTAATCTGCTCAGCCAGTTGTTCCTGTGTTAATTCTCTACTTTTGCGTAGTGCTATAAGTTTTTCTGCGAACTCCATATGTGTTCCTCCTTTTGATTTTGTGTATAAATCTTATCAAAATACTCATTTGCACTCTAGCAAGTAAGCTATACAATTACATGACAAACGGTGGAGTTTAAGTGCTTTCTTGTATATCTTGATTGTCATTCTACTTTATATGCCTATTTTAGCATAGAAAAAACGTTTTCTCTATTACTCCATTATTTTACGGAATAGTGGGCTGTCTTTCTTTATTTTAGTTGTGTTACTTTATCACACATGAGCATTTATGCAGGAGCTGTAAAGTCCTGCGGATTTGATACCCGGTCGTACTCCGGCAGCGTCCGTACATTTCCCCGATTTCCTGCTGTGTGTAATGCCCCAAAAAGTAAAGGTAGATGATTTCCCTCTTTTTCTCCGGCAGAGAGGACAAAGCGGCTGCAAGATTCCCGTTTGTGAGGATAACCCTCTGACCACACATCATAACCGGGTATTGCTTGTAGGGGTCTATGAAATAGGTGTCTGACGTACAGAATGGATAAAACTTTTCTTCTGTAAGGTATTCAAAAGATATTTCCCTTTGCCGCCGCTTATCCCTGTCACGCCATGCGTTGATAGCTGCATAGTGTATGACAACTCTGCAAAAGGCATCAAAGGTGTACTCGATATGCTCCTTATATGCTTCTGTGCAAGGCATAAATAGTTCCCCCTTTCTCCCACATAATACGGCGTATGGTTTATAAGACACTTGTTATTTCAAGGTTTCTACTGTGAATGAAGCAGAATTGCCCGAATTATTATCCCGTAAAAGTTTTTGTGCTTCCGCTTCGGAAATTTCCTTAATCTCCATAACTCCATTTTCACTATTTTCAGCAATGGAAAGATATATACTGCCACTGTTATTAAAATAGATGATGGGTTTTTTAGTATCAATGAATATACCAATTATCTGGTCGTTGTAGTACCAATACCCATCTTTTGGGTGATAAACTATGCCATAGGATTCATAATCTTGGAGCGTATTCATGTTTTCTGTCTTATCTCCAGATTCCATGCTGTAAGATTCATGATTTCTAATCATATCTCCATTTTCTGTAGAAGTGCCAGCGGGCATTGATTTAAGTCCTGAATTTTCATACTTTTCTGTATGCCTGTCATAAACTTCTTTTGTGCATTCCCGAATACCAATAAGTTTATCGTTTGTATCCCGTTCCGCTTCAATATCTACTGTTCCCGTAAAGAAATTGGTAAAACTTGCGCCGCCCACTGGGTCATTAAAAAATCGGACAACATTTCCCTTGTAAGTGTAGCACTTGCTATTCTTATCATAAATCAATCCATATTCTTCATATATCCCATAGTCAATATTACCGCCGGGCAGTTCTGCCGCCGTATCGTAATCTGAAGCATTCTCGGAAGCATGTATTGGTTTGTACTCCTGTTCTTCAAAAATTGGATTATTATTAGCTTGGGCGGAAGTTGCAAATGCTGTAGCTACCCCGACAACAATCAGACACGCCAGTACCAGCGAAAAAATAGTTGTTTTTTTTGTTTTCATAATAGCAGTTATCCTTTCTTCGATAGCATTTTTACTAAAGCTGTTACAAAATGGCAATAGCCCACTTTTCGTTGCTTCCATGTTGATAAGCATTAGCGAATAGGCAGATTTTGATTTTTCTCCAAATTGTCGTATGACGCTTTCATCACAAGCCAGTTCTATATCACGGTTAAAAAGAATATACATCACCCACACAAAGGGGTTGAACCAATGAATACAAAGGGCAAGTGTCGCAATCAGCTTTGTTACAGTATCATAGCGATAAATATGCACATATTCATGTGAGAGGACATATTGCAGTTGTTTTTCATTTTTCCAGTCCATTTTTTTCGGCACCAAAATAACAGGACGGAAAATGCCATAAGTTAATGGGGCGGAAATCCTATCAGATTGCTTTACCAAAATTGGACGTTTCAATGGGCGTTCCGCCAGCCACTTTTCTACATAATGGTTGTGGACGGGTAAAGCTGTCCGAAATTCAATCAGACAACGCAAATAGGATATTACAAAAAACAATGCGATAAGTATTATTCCTGCACACCATACAATAAACCACATGGAAACAGATGATAAAATATTCTCTGGCGGCTGTTCTGCTCCCTGTGTCGTAACAAACAGCCCTTGCATAGTGGGAATGTTGTAATCTGTTCCAGCTTCCGGCAATGTTGTAGAAGATATGCTATGAGTTACCAACGTATAAACACTAAACATTGACGGAATCGAAAACGGGATAAGCAGTCTTAATATCACCAATTCCCATAAAACAAGAAAAGTCTTTTTCGGCAGTTTATTGATTGCCACCGCACGGATAATCACTACCGCAGTAATGAAAGCAGCCCCCGAAAAGCTCATTTGCAGTAAATTCATTTACACCACCTCATTCCAAATCTTCCACAATCTGCTTGAGCTTCTGAATCTGTTCAGCGGAAAGCTTTTTTCTGCCTAACAGGGCTGCAAACAGTTTGTCAACTGAACCGTCATAAATCTTGTCAACCAATTCTTTTGTTTCCGCTTCCTGTACTTCTTCTTTGGGAATAAGGGCATGGCACATGAAATTAGGCTCGGAACGTTCAATCGCCCCTTTTTTGATACACCTTTTTATCAGTGTGTAGGTAGTATTCATGTTCCAGCCAATTTCTTTTTTCAGAACGTCGGATATGTGTTTTGCAGTGGTGTCGCCCTCGTTCCAAAGCACACACATTACTTTCAATTCTGAATCGAAAAGTTTAATATCCATTTGTTTCCTCCTTTCCACAAGACCGCAGTAGTTTCTGCTTGATTACACATTACACCTTTCTTAATCGGTTGTCAACACTACCGCAGTAGTGTTAAGAAAAAATTCATAATTTATTTTCTTGAATAGATAATGAAATGAGAGGGCTTCCGCAGCAGTCGGCACTGTGCGTAATGTGCATAACTTGCTATCTTATGGAGTTGTGGGAAAGTCCGTTTGCAGAATGTGGGAAAGCTGCTCTTTAGCTTTTCCATGTTCTGTGAACGGACTTTTCCATAACGGAATAGCAAGTTATACACATTTCCATGGTGCTTGTCGTTTGCTCTTTGGTTCGGAATAGTGTGGTGCTGGCGGTCTATCTCTTGTTTTCGGTTGTTTGCTTCTTTACTGTACATGAGCATTTGCACCCGGATTGTCCGTTCCATATCCTTCCAGCAGATTGATCACTCCCCAGGCTGCAAGTCCGGCTCCGATCGCACAAACCAATGTTTTTAAGGTCGTAATTGCCGTTGTAAAAAATGCCATAAGTGTACCTTTGGAAAACTTACATTTTCCAGTCCTTTCTTAGATTTTTTCCAGAAAGGGAAGAAAACACTATATAAACCCTGCCTTTTGTGCTACACTAAGCATAGGATTTTCTACTTGGAAAATTCCTCACACGTACAGTCGGTATATTCATTTTCGTCGATGGATACCGACTGTTCCTTTTTTCCAAATTATTCATGATTTCCTCCCATGATCCACTTCCCGACAATTTGTCGAGAAGTTACATCTGATACAGTTCCACTTCATCCTCTGGTTTCAGTATCAGATTAGTACTCAGATATTTTTCAATATCAAAGGTATTCTTTTTGTCATAATCGGACAGATATTTGTAATTTTTATGTTTGCAAATATCGTATTTATTTGAGAAAAATGGTCTGACACCTCTCACCTGCAGAATACATTTTCCTCCGTCCATAACTGCTATTTCATCCTGACTCATCAACTCCTTTCCTGTTTTCTGGTAGTTCATTCCATAAGACCGCTGACTGCCTCTCGTATCCGATGTGTTATACAGATCTATGGTTTCTTTTCCCAAAATCTCCGCTATTTCCTTTAATGTCGTTTTTTCCTTTCCCCCCAGGAATAAGGTCGTATCACAGTTCCCTTCGATGGTATCGGCATTATCCTTATAAATTGCCTTAAGCTGAGACTTTGACTGCAAAATAATAGAAGCTGAGATTTCCCGGCTTCTAATCGTAGCAATTAATTTTTCAAATTTAGGAATTTGTCCGATGTTCGCAAACTCGTCAAGGAGACACCTCACATGAATTGGAAGTCTGCCTCCATATACATCATCAGCTCTGTCACAGAGCAGATTAAAAAGCTGTGTGTACATAATAGAAACAATAAAATTAAAGGTATCATCGGTATCTGAAATAATGACAAACAATGCAGTTTTCCTGTCACCAACCAGATCCAATTCTAGCTCGTCATAACTCATAAGCTCCCGCAGTTCCGCAATATCAAAGGGTGCGAGTCTTGCACCACAACTGATTAGAATAGATTTTGCTGTCTTACCAGAGACAAATTGTCAAGGACTTTTTCATCAAATTCACAAAAAATCCACAAAAAAGGT